>JAZOUN010000068.1:0-3755 GCA_045658165.1 Acutalibacteraceae bacterium | reverse complement strand
TCCGACTTGGCAGGGTAACCCGTGGGTTCTTGCCGCAATGAGACTTCTGCCGTTTATGCCCATAAATCCCGTAAGCCATCTTTACGGTGCAATGGATTTTCCGTTTGTAAGATTTATGCTCATTTCAGTTGCAGGTTTTATACCGAAGCTGATTTCCTATATCATTATCGGCAATAATTTTTCAAATCCTTTTTCAGGCGGATTTATTCTTCAGCTTATTATTATCACACTTCTTTCAGGAATATTTTTCCTTTTGCTCAGTGGAGCATGGGACGTTATCAATATCGTAAAAGAACATAAATAGGAGAGATTTACAATGTCAAAAGAACTCGCTTACAAAAAAATTGAATCAAATCAGTATGATGAAATAATGAAGAAAATCTATTTCACAGATGATGCTGTTGCAGCGCAGAAAGAGAGATATAAGAAAATTGTTGATCTCTTTTGTGAGTACTATAATGCAGACAGAGAAATCAGATTTTTTTCTGCACCCGGCAGAACAGAAGTCTGTGGTAACCATACAGACCATAACAGAGGTAAGGTTATGGCAGCTGCTATCAATCTTGATGCTGTTGCTGTAGCTGCAAAGAATGATGAAATGATTGTACGTATCAAATCTGCAGAATATTCCAAGATAGATGTTGTTGACATTTCAGACCTTACACCCCACGCAGAAGAATTCGGTCATTCAGCAGGTCTTATCAGAGGCGTTTGTGCTGGATTCAAGAACAGAGGTTACAATGTAGGCGGTTTTGATGCTGCAACAATGACACAGGTTCTTTCAGGTTCAGGTCTCTCATCTTCAGCTGCTTTTGAAGTTCTTGTAGGTACAATCATCAATTATATGTATAATGACGGTAAGGTTTCTCCCGTTGAAGTTGCACAGATTGCGCAGTACGCAGAAAACGTATTCTTTGATAAGCCCTGCGGACTTATGGACCAGATGGCTTGTTCAGTAGGTTCATTTGTTAAGATTGACTTCAAAGATAATGAAAATCCCGTTATTGAACCCGTTGAATTTGACTTTGCATCATGCGGTCACAGTCTTGTTATTACAGATACAAGAGCAAATCACGCTGATCTTACTGATGAATACGGATTCATCAGAACAGAAATGGAAAAGGGTGCCGAGGTTTTCGGTGGCAAAGCACTCAGAGATGTTGAAGAAGATGAATTCTGTGCAAATCTTGCTCTCGTAAGAGAAAAAGCAGGAGACAGAAGTGTTCTCAGAGGTCTTCATTTCTACGGTGAAAACAACAGAGTAGAAAAAGCTGTTGCAGCACTCGGAAATGGTGATTTTGAAGAGTTCAAGGCTATCATTACAGAAAGCGGTTTCTCATCATACATGTATAATCAGAACGTATTTTCTGCAAAACAGCCTCTTTCTCAGCCCGTATCAGTTGCTCTTGCAGCAAGTGATTATGTGCTCAGAGGCAAAGGTGCATGGCGTGTACACGGCGGCGGTTTCGCAGGTACAATTCAGGCTTTTGTTCCTGCAGATCTTCTTGACACATATAAAGCAACTCTCGAATCTATCTTTGGTGAAGGAGCTTGCTATGTGCTTAATATCAGACCCATCGGCGGTACTGAAATAAAATAATTCGTAATTCTTAATACGAATTACAAATTGTGAATTATAAGAGTGTATCTTTTAATGATACACTCTTCTCTATAGGTGATATTATGGAAAACAGACATCACAGGGCACTTGAGCTTGACAAAGTTCTTTCCATGCTGTCGGTATATGCCTCAACGGCTGACAGTAAAGAAATGGCGCTCAATCTTAAACCCGAAACCAATATTACAATAGCAAGAGGCGAACTGAAAAAGACTGAAGATGCATATATTCTTCTTGCAAAATTCGGCGGTCCGTCTTTCGGCTCAGTAAAAAATGTAAATAATTCACTTGCAAGAGCAGCCGCAGGCGGTGTGCTGACAATGCGTGAGCTTCTTGATATTGGTGAAAATCTGCGTGTTATCCGTTCACTTTCAGAATGGAGAAGCCGTCAGTCGGACGAAACATCATACTCAATAGATGTCTATTTCGGTTCTCTGAGACCGAATCATTATCTTGAATCAAAGATTTCTTCTGCAATAACATCAGAGGAAGAAATGAGTGATAATGCTTCACCCGCACTTGCAGATATCAGACGCAAAATGAGACAGCAGGCATCAAGAATCAGAGAAAAGCTTGATGGTATCATCCGTTCTCAGACATATCAGAAATGCCTTCAGGATGCTATTGTTACACAGCGCAACGGCAGATTTGTCGTTCCTGTAAAATCTGAATTCAGAGGTCAGATTGCAGGTCTTGTTCACGATACATCCTCAAGCGGTGCAACTGTTTTTGTGGAACCCATGGCAGTTGTTGAAGCTAATAATGAAATCCGTGTTCTTCAGGGTAAAGAGCAGGATGAAATAGAAAGAATTCTTACAGAACTTTCTGCAGAAGCCGGTAATTATGCAGATGAAATAAAGTACAGCTATGAAGCAGTGCTTGAAATAAATCTTATTTTTGCAAAGGCTCAGCTTGCATATAAAATGAAAGCATCTGTTCCTGAACTCAACGACTCAGGTGTAACAATTCTTAAAAAAGCGAGACATCCGCTTCTTGACAGTAAAAAAGTCGTTCCCGTTGATATAATGCTCGGTGAAACATTCGATACACTTGTTATAACAGGTCCCAATACAGGCGGTAAGACTGTTTCAATAAAGACTCTCGGTCTTCTTACGCTTATGGCAATGTGCGGTCTTATGATTCCAGTTGCTGATTCAAGCAAAGTGTGTGTTTATCAGAAAGTCTTTGCCGATATCGGTGATGAACAGAGTATTGAACAGTCACTTTCAACATTTTCTTCTCATATGGTCAATATTGTGAATATTATGAAAGAAGCAGATGATGAAAGTCTTGTTCTTATAGATGAACTTGGAGCCGGTACCGATCCCGTAGAAGGTGCGGCACTTGCAATGGCAATTCTTGAAAGACTGAAATTCCAGGGCGCAAAAATTGCCGCAACAACACATTATGCGGAACTTAAGGCTTATGCTCTTGATACACCGGGAGTTGAAAACGGCAGCTGTGAGTTTGATGTGGCAACTCTCAAACCCACATACAGACTCCTTATAGGTGTTCCCGGCAGATCAAATGCTTTTGCTATATCTGAAAAACTCGGAATTGAATCCGATGTAATAAATAGGGCAAAAGAACTTGTTTCTTCAGAAAATGTGCGTTTCGAAGATGTTGTTGATACTCTCGAAGAACGTCGTCTTGAAATGGAAAAGGAGAGACAGACTGCTGAAAATCTCCGTCTTGAAAATGAAGCGCTCAAACGCAAGACAGAAGAAAGACTTGCAGAAATTGAAAAACTGCGTGAAAAAGAACTTCAGAGAGCTAAAAGTGAAGCTATGCGTCTTGTTGAAAATTCAAGGCGTGAAGCAAATGCTTTACTTATGGAGATTGAAAAAACGAAAAAAGAACTGAAAAATCAGAGAAGTAATATTGATAAGCTTAATGAAAAACGTTCTCTGCTGAGAAAAGGTCTTTCCGGTGTGGATGCGGCAACAGATCCCGTTATGGATAACACGGATGACGGATATGAACTTTCCCGACCGCTGCAGATCGGTGATACAGTTAAGCTTGCAGGCATCGGCAGTGAAGGTAAAGTTCTTTCTCTTCCTGATAATAAAGGTGATGTTGAAATTCAGACCGGCAGTATGAAAATGCGTGTAAAGGTTTCTGACTTGCGTCTTATTGA
>JAZOUN010000067.1:0-2531 GCA_045658165.1 Acutalibacteraceae bacterium | reverse complement strand
ATTATTGCACCGCAATGTGTGCAGATTGTTATAACATCCATCATTATCACCTCTTGAGTTCGATTTCAACATAGATAGGATTTTTATCTTCCCTGCCTGGGACGGGGATAAGTAATCCTTTTCGGTTGTCGATTTCGTCGTGGTCTCTTACGGTGATACTGATGTGTTCTGCGATTATCTTAAGCAAATCGCTGAGTCTTTTGTCGTTCATTTTGAACCTCCTGAAAATTAAAATACCGAGCCCAGGTTGTACCAACCTGGCGTCACGGTTATAATATATATTTTCAGAAGGGCAGTTTGCGATAAGCTTTCGTTATTATTCGTTTTTCATTTATATATTATCAATGTGTACCAAAATTGTGTACTTATAATGAAAAGAAAGGATGAAAAATATGAAATTCATTGAGGATTTTTATTACGGCAATATCGATCCGCAGGAAATGAAGTCGGAGCTTACGGATGATATGAAAAAGCAGCTGAAAAAGATGGTTAAAACGGAAGAACAACTGAGAGAAAATCTCCAAGACGCAGATAAAGAACTTTTTAACACCTATGTAGAGCAATACAATAAATTGATGAGTATATCAAATGAACATAACTTCCTAAACGGCTTCAGACTCGGGGCAGGGTTTATGGGGGATGTTATCTATCAATGAGCATGAAAACAGCGGTAAGAAACAAACTCTTACCGCTGTTTTTTTTGTAACCGTATTCAATTTATGTATCTGCAATAACAATTCTCATCGGCAGTCCCGTTTTGTCACATTTCGGATTCTGCGGAATTGATATGTATCCGACCTTTGATGTTACTGCAAGGCAAAGCGCATCGAGAATATCTTCGTGATATTTTTTGCTGATTGATGAAAGCAGTTGTTCAATGTTTGAAACATACAGTGCAAGAATTTCTTTTCTTTGTTTTAATCCTTCGTCGGTATGTTTTGATGTCTCAATTCCGTTACCGTTATTCAATGACTGGAATGCACATTCGGGATGGCTTTCAACGAGTCTGTTTTTCCATTGCGGATTGCTCTGCAAAAATGAATCTGCCTGTCTTACGCAAGGCAATATGCCGGCACCCGTTACTGTAAGTTTTGCACCGAGTTTTTTATTAATCTCCCACATTTCTGCGGTGTTTTCGGCATAAACCAACTGTCTGAAAGGCACGGGAAATATTGATGATTTTCTGTTCTTATTTTTCAGATATTTTCTGGCTTCAACATCGGGACGAAGCAATGCTTCTTCCGCAGATTCGGGAAGACCGACGGGAATATCTATAAGAATTTCGGGGATATTTTCATATTCACGGCAAAGCTCTTCGATTGTGCCGAATGTTTTGTATGCAGCAAAAGTTCCGCTGAGTTCACATGCAACCCATCTGCCGTTCATCCAGTCCACACCCACATAAGGTTTGTTGTCAGTCAGCATATTGAATGTTCGAAGAAATCTGCTCTTGATTTTGCAGAAATCTTCAAATTCAATGGCAGGTGCTGATTTTATGCAAGGCTCTTTATCAGAAACTTTTCTGCCCATAAGGTTCAGAAATTCATAGTAGAAAACCGCATCATCAACTTCAGATATCAAAGCTTTTTCATCATCTGTCAGCGATGGAGTTATCCATTTGTCGAAAATAACAGTCTGCAATCTGTCTTCGGCTTTCAGATATTCGTGAAGGTGTTTTTTGACAGGTCTTGTTACGTCGGACATATACGCTTCGCTTGCATCGTGAAGCAGACAACCGAGCTGAACTCTTTCGGAATAACCTCTTGCAGAAGCTTCTTTTGCACAGTTGATGCTGTGTTGTGCAACTGAATAAAAATGAGGGAAGTGACCGTTTGCACGACAGATAAGATGTAATGCGTGTGCAATATCCTGAATATCAACATCCTCGGCAGTTGCCGTTAACGGATCAAAATCCTTTTTAAGATAAGTGGTTATATAACTCAATTTATTCACCGACTTTTATTAATTCACATTTTATAAAAATAACAGATTCTGCCGGGATGAGATTTGCGAATTTATAATCTTCCCAGACTGCATCATTTTTGATGATTTTACATTCCGATACATTACGGATACCGTTTATTTCAAGATTTATATTTACATCTTCTTTATTTATGTTTGCAAGGACAATGCATCCGTCATTATCTTTTGATGCGCAGGCATATACACCTTCGGGAAGGTCACTTACATACACCTGTCTGCCTCGCTGATACAGTTCACCGAATGCCACAAAGGAATAATATGCGGGTAAAGGCTTAAAGGTAACACAGTCAAACAAACCTGCATAGATACCCATATTGCATCCTGCATCATAGAACATTGCGCTATCGAGTGATGTGTTCTGTAATGCGAGAAGCATTGCGCAGGTAATTACGGCATGTCGGATTGTGCCTTTGAGTTCAGGCTGCCAGTTCCACTCATTCAGAGTGTGTTCGGTGTTTGTATAGCCTGCTTCATCAAGGCGTTTACGGGCATATTCTGCCCACTTTATGTTTGCATCAGCATCTGCATAGCTGTGCCAGGAGAAAAAA
>JAZOUN010000066.1:0-6898 GCA_045658165.1 Acutalibacteraceae bacterium | reverse complement strand
GGAATTCTTCCCCGGTGACCTTGATTCACTTGAAAGAGTTCTCAGAAGAAATCAGTTCACAGGCGGCACAGCTGCTGTATTTATCGAACCCATCGGTCCCGAAAGCGGTACAAGACCCATCGATTACGATTTCAACAAGGGCGTTGAAAGACTTTGCCGTAAGTACGGCGCACTCCTTATCTTCGATGAGGTTGTTACAGGTTTCCGTATCGGTATGGCAGGTGCTCAGGGTTACTTCGGTGTTTCTCCTGACCTTACTATCTTCGGTAAAGTTATCGCAGGCGGATATCCCGGTGCAGGTGGTATCGGTGGTAAGAGAGAATATATGAAGTACCTCGGTGCAGGTCTTGTCGCTTCAGGTGAAAAAGTTAAGAAGGCATTCATGGGCGGTACAATGGCTGCTACTCCCATTTCATGTGTTGCAGGTTACTATACTCTTGAAGCTATCGATAAGCAGAATGCTTGTCAGTACGCAGGCCAGATGGGTGACAGACTCACAAAGGGTCTTCAGGAACTCATCAAGAAGTACAATCTTCCTTTCGTAGCATTCAACCAGGGTTCAGTTTGTCATCTTGAAACTGTTGGTACAATGCACTTCTGTGTTGACTGGGCAAGACCCTGGACAATTCCCAACGTTCTTTCACAGACAAGCGAGAGAAAGAAGGAAATGCAGTACATGGGCGCAGCTTACATGGCAGAAGGTCTCGTAACTCTTGCAGGTTCAAGACTTTACACATCAGCTGCTTATACTCCTGAACTTATCGATGAAGCTATCAGAAGATTCGACAAGGTATTTGCAAACGTTGCTCTTAAGCAGTATTAATTAAAGAGGTGCCCAGATGGACATTTTAGAAGCTAAATCAGAAGTTGTCAAAGCGGGTCTCAAACTCGTTGAATCAGGTCTCATTGCCCGTACATGGGGTAATGTAAGCTGCAGAGTTGACGATGAATATTTCGTTATCACTCCCAGCGGAAGAAGCTACGAGTCTCTTACTCCCGATGACATCGTTCTGGTTAAAATAGACGATTGTTCTTATGAATCAGAGATCAAGCCCTCATCTGAAAAAGGAATTCATGCTGCTGCATACAAAATGCGTCCTGATGTGAATTTTGTTATTCACACTCATCAGAAGAACGCATCTGCAGTAAGTTTCCTTGGTTACGATATAAATATGGTACCCGAAGAGTACAGATCAATAATCGGAACTGATATTCCCGTTGCATCTTACGGTCTTCCCGGTACAGGCAAACTTAAAAAGGGCGTTATTGCAGCATTTGAGCGTTCAGCTTCAAAGGCAGTTATTATGTCTCACCACGGTGCTCTTTGCACAGGTGCAGATTATGATGATGCATTTGCTGTTGCAGATTCTCTTGAAAAAGTATGTGAAAAGTTCCTTCTTGACAGACTCGAATCCGCTTCAGGTAAGGTAAGTACAAATATTGCTGCTGTTGCAGAACATATTGCTGAAATCAGTGACGGTGCTAAAAAACAGGCTCAGATATTTGACGCATATACTTCAGAAAGAGACGGTTCTACTCTTGTTATGACTCCCGCTCTCGGCGGTGAAACTGTAAGAATAGACCTTACAACAGGTAATGAAGTTGCCGCATGTGAAACATACCCTGCAAGTGCAGAGCTGCACAGAGCTGTTTATAATGCAAGAGAAGATGTAAACTGCATTATTCATTCAAAGAAGCCTGAAATAGTTGCAGCTTCAATCAGAGGCGGCAAGTTCAAGCCTCTTCTTGATGACTTTGCTCAGCTTGTGGGTGTTACACTCAAAACAGGTGAATACAATCCTTCAAACACTGTAAAAACAGCTAAGAAGGTTGTTAGAAAGCTCAAAGGCAGAAATGCCGTTCTTGTAAAGGATAACGGCGGTATCTGCGTAGCAGGCAATATGTATGATGCAGAAGCTGTAGAAATGGTTCTTGAAAAGGAAATGAGAACTGATGCAGCTGCAAAGCTTATCGGCGATGCAAAATACATTAATCCCGTAGAAGCTTTACTTATGAGAGTAATCTATAAGACAAAGTATTCAAAGAAAACAGATACAAACAAATAATTGTTTTAAGCTCCTCTTTTGAGGAGCTTTTTTTGTTGTATTTGTTTTATTGTTGTGTTATACTTTCTTTGAGGTGATTATATATGTATAAATATTTATTATTAATATTTATAATACTTATAATAGTATTTCTTGTATGGGCAATATTCAAAAGAAAACAGGGTGTCTGTCCCTTCTGTGTTATCAAACAGTTCATGTTTCCGTCAAAGATAACAATGAATATTCCGAAAGGTGAATTCTATAATGGCGGAGATGCTTCAACACCGCCTATGGGTTGGTCAAGCTGGAATACATTCAGAAACCACATCGACGAAAAACTCATTGAAGAAACAGCTGATGCACTTGTAAAAACAGGTCTTGCAGATGCAGGATATAAATACATTAATCTTGATGACTGCTGGCATTCATCTTTAAGGGATGAAAACGGCAGATTACAGGGAGATCTTGTCCGTTTTTCTTCAGGTATCGATAAACTCAGCGAAAAAATCCGCGCCAAGGGGCTTAAAATCGGTCTTTATTCATCAAACGGTGATTTTACATGCGAAGACTTGCCTGCAAGTCTCGGTAATGAGAAGACAGATGCAGAAACATTCAATGAATGGGGCGTTGAATATTTTAAATATGACTTCTGTCATAACAAGAAAATCCCGTCTGCGGCTCCTCTTATCAATGCTATTGAAATCAAGCAGGGTGATAATGTTACTGTGATCAGTGCCGATAAAGCAAAACTTTCGGGTTATGCTAAACTTGAAGAAAATAATAAACTTCCCGGGAAATATTATATTTCTCTTCTCGGTCACGGAAAGGGAAGTGCTGTTTTTGAATATGATGCTGACTCAGACGGTGAATGTGATGTCACCATCTGCATAAAAAAATGCGGACGATATGAAAAATATATCGTAATCGAAAATAACGGTGAATATTACGAACTTTTCATTCCCTTTACAAAAAGCTGGACTGTTGACGGCAGATATCAGATTAAAATCAAAGTAAACAAGGGTAAGAATCATCTCAGATTCTTTAATCCTGTTTGTACAAGAGCTGACAGTGCGTATATTCAGTATAAACGAATGGGTGAAGCGCTGAGAACTGCTTCAGACGGTAAAATTACATATTCAATATGTGAATGGGGCAGAAATAAGCCTAAGGACTGGGCATGGAATACAGGTAATCTGTGGCGCGTATCACCTGATATAATTCCTAATTGGCGATGGATTAATTATATTTATAATATAAATATAAAACTTGCAGAGTTTGCAGGACCCGGTCATTGGAATGATCCTGATATGCTTGAAGTCGGTAACGGCAGATTGACTTATGAAGAGAATAAAACTCATTTTTCCCTTTGGTGTATGATGTCAGCACCGCTTATTCTCGGCAATGATATCAGAAAACTTCCTGATGACAAAAATACGCTTGATATTGTTTCAAACAAGGAGCTTATTTCAATAAATCAGGATAAACTTGGTTATCAGTGCAGACTGTACAAGAGGACTTCTGCCTTTGATTTTCTTGTGAAAGAACTTGAAAATAACAGATTTGCTGTGTGTGTTTATAATAAGACAAATCGTCTGAAATCCCTTGAAATAAGAAAGGAAATCATGCCTTCTTCAATGGCAGAAATGCCTGAGAAAATTAGGGAAGTATGGTCAGGAAATGAATACGTAAACGGTGGAAAAATCGCAATAAATAAGCACGGTTGTGCAGTTTTTATAATTGAATAATCAATAAAAAAGTCACGGATTTGTGTTCAGATTCCGTGATTTTTTTTGTCAAAATCCGAAAAGTACATTTTGTATTATAAAATTTTTATACAGAAAAATGGCACTACATATAGGTGTTTCGTCTATAATTATGATAAAAAATCAAGAAAAAAGCGTTATTGCACAAAATCATTATCTCAAGTTTGTAAACTTTCACAAATCCAAACTGAAAAATTCCCAAAATATGACAGCATGTGTAAATTAAATGGTAAAAAAATGGTAGAAAAGTGGTGTTTTGAAAATTTAATTCGTCATTTTATACAAAAAGTAATGCTTTTGATTGCTTGACATTCACAAATAAGTCGATTATAATGACGGCGTCTTGTTACAGCAGTGTATTAAACCAAAAATATACAGTGATTTTATTCATTGTATCCGATTGGGAAAAACAGCAAAGGAGACACTTTATGAAGAAAGTAAACAAAATCTTTTCTTCTGTTTGCAACAATTTTGTCTGCAAAAAAACAGTAGCAGTTTTATCAGCTGCAGTTATTGTTTTTTCAGCTATGGCAATCACACTTCATTGTACAGCAGAAACAACTGCATCTGCAAAGTCATTGGATAGTGTAATCGGCAGTCAGAAGATACTTGAGCTTTCGGAATCATTTTTATCACCTAATGCCGTGAACAACATTTCTGTTCTTGAGGTTTCAGACCTGCCTTCTGAAGAAAGCGAATCTGAATATGAACCGGTTGTCCTTATAGAGGAACTTTCAACCGGCGGCGAAAGCAACAGTGAAGAAGAAACACAGGAAGTAACAACAATTGAATCAACAACTGTTTCAGAAGTTACCACAACTAAAGTAATTGAAGAAACAACCACAAAAGCCCCCGTTACAACTACCAAGGCTCCCGTTACAACAACAAGAGCACCGGAAGTAACAACTCAGGAAGATTTATCAAAGGAAGACGTTGCAGTAAACGCAAAGGATGAGTCATCCGAAGAAATCGGTTATTCATTCGCTGAACTCGGTATCAAGCAGATGTCTGATATCCCTGTTCCTGACAGCATCCGTTTTGACAAGAACGGTATTCCTCTTAACTATCGATACACACTTTCAGGTAAGTCAACAACTTACAATGTGGGTACTACAACAGCAACAGGCACTCGTGTTCATCCCGGTGTTGTTGCGGTAAACCCGAAGAAAATTCCTTACGGTACAAAAATGTATATCGTTGCCAGCGACGGCAGCGGCTATGTATACGGTTATGCAAGTGCCGAGGATACAGGCGGATTTATCCATTGGAAAAACGGTCCTCTCGTTGATCTTTACGTCAGCACTATGGACGATGTTTATTACTGGGCAAACAAACCTGTAACAATTTATATTTTTTAACAAGACGACAGAGCTGTGATTTTTCACAGCTCTGATTTTTTTGCAATATTGCATTATTTTTCCTTTTATGATATAATAATTATATTGTGAAAGGAGCGAGACGTATGAAAAAATTATTCAGCGTAATTTTATCAGTTCTCATTGTATTCAGTTCAACAGTCTGTGCTTTTGCAACAGATAGCGGTTCTGCAGATGTTATTGATCCCGATTATCCTCTTGTTGTTTGCCGTGGTATGGATTTTGACGGTCTTACTATGGATCTTGGTCTTGAAACAGAAAGAAATGCACTCAATGCAATTGAAGTTACAGATGTTCTTTCAACTCTTGTAAAGTGTGCAGGTAATGCGTTTAAAGAGGGAAGCCTTGACGGCATCATGCCTCCTCTTATGGAATACCTTGATTATGTTATGGGCGGTCTTGCCTGTGATAAGAACGGTGAGTCTGTTTATAACACAACAATGAAGAGTTATCCTCTTGCAATTGCAAATTATCCCGATTATCTTGCTGATCACAGCGAAGTTGCACCTATGGAACATGGTATTGTTATGACCGGTGTTGAAAAATACGGTGCGGAGCATGTTTATTACTACGCATATGACTGGAGATATTCTCCCCAGGATACTTGTGACGGTCTTAATGAAATGATTGAACTTGCAAAGGCGGAACACGGTGCAGATAAAGTAAATCTCGTCTGTGCAAGTATGGGCGGCGCAGTTGTAGATGCATATCTTTATGAATACGGCTGTGACAGCCTTAATAAGTGTATTTTTGACGGCACAGTATTCTGCGGTACTTATGTAGTAACAGACCTTTTCCAGGGCAAAGTGCAGATTACAGCTACAGGACTTGAATATTTCCTTTACGATAAACTTGGTGATAACAATTTCCTTGTAAAGTCTCTTAAGGCTACAGGTCTTCTTGATACAGTTGCTGATATTGCAATGCAGTTTGTTGACAGATATAAGGGTTACGTTTATGATAACTTCCTTATTGATACTTTTGTAACTATGCCTGCACTCTGGGCGATTGTTCTTCCTGAAGAATTTGATGCATGTGTCGAGTACCTTTTCCCCACAGATGAAGACAAGGCAGAGTATGCTGCAATTATCGAATACGGCAGACAGCTTAACGAAATGATGTCAGGTATGGACGAACTTCTTCTTTCTCTTCCCGAGCAGGGTGTTGAAGTTGCTGTTTTTGCAGGTTATGATATGTCACCTGTTCCTGTATATGAGCGTTCTGCATCACATGGTGATAATGTTCTCGAATCAGCTCTTATGCTTGGCAGAGCAAGAGTTGCAAACTTCGGTGAAGAACTTGACGGTGACAGCGATATGATGTCTCCCGATAAGCAGGTTGATCTTTCAACAAGTCTTTTCCCTGAATACACATGGGCGATCAAGGATATGCCTCACGTTTCATGTGGTTACGGCACAGAAATGGCAGACTTCCTTTTCTGGCTCATTGAATTTAACGGTCAGCCCACAGTATATTCAAATTCTCAGTATCCTCAGTTTATGATTTCTTCATCAGAAGAAATGCTGATTGCTTTTGAATAAGATGAAAAAACAGATAGTTTTATCTATCTGTTTTTTAATTGTCTCTTCAGCAAAGACAAAAAGACTCCGACGGTTATTCCGTCGGAGTTGTATTTTGTTCTTTTTTCAGTTTTCTGAAGTACCAGATAAGGAATGGTACACTTACAGCAAAAGTGATTGCGTAAGAAATTGCC
>JAZOUN010000065.1:0-39247 GCA_045658165.1 Acutalibacteraceae bacterium | reverse complement strand
GCATACTTTTGTGAGAGTTGAAAGTCTGCAATCCTCCGCAACGTTTGATGCAGCAGTAATTCTCTCAAAAGTGGGATAAACTGCAACGTGATAGTTTACAAGGGGGTCACGGGTGCTTGAAGTAATCCATACGGGCATATCAGCAAGTTTGCCGCAAAGCTCTTCAGAAGGTGACCACGCAGGGCAGATGGGAAATGCAGCCGCAAACATTTCGGGGTAGGCAATTGCCATCTTAAGTGTCATTTTACCGCCCATTGAGTAACCACCGATGTAGATTCTTGTAACATCGATATTATCGGCATTCTGATTTATAAAATCATCTATTGCGGCACGGAGAGGATAAATCATAGAATCATCCCAGAAAATGAGCTTTTCTTCAATTGAACGGGGAGCCATGATGAATGCGCCCTGTGTTTCGGCAAATCTTGACTGATATTCGGCAGATGCCCAGTTTGAAATATTGCTTTTTTCAATCTGTTTGCCTTCGTTTGCACCGTCACCCATACCATGAAGCCATATAACGAGGGGATATTTTGTTCCGTCGTTTTCTTTCACGGGTGAATAGTAACGGTAATCGATTGCATAACCGTTTGTTTCGGGCCCTTTGCCTGATACAAAAGCATCTTTAAGTGCTTGTGCTCCGCTTGCAAGAGTCAATTCTTCTGCAGAAACCATTATTGAACATGTTGACAGCAATAAAATCATTGCAATAAAAAAAGAAAAAACCTTTTTCATTGTTTATTACCTCCTTTTGATTTCAGTTTACAATATAAATGTTAACAATCTGTTATTATATTTATAAAAAACCATTAAATGACAAAAAAACAGCAACGACTCGGATTGAATCATTGCTGTGTGTAAATCAAAGACAGATTGCTGATTATTTCATCGAAAGATCCGCCCACTTTGTTGAGGAATTTAAGAAGTTTTTCAACAGAGCAGATGTTGTTTACAACAACGGTAAGATTTCCGCTGTCACGGGCTGTTTCACCGCTGAAGTCTGAAGAAAATTGTGAAAGCCATGCAATCATTCCCACGGGGAAAGTAAGTGTAACTTTTTCTCCCGTTCCGTTTACCGTTGACATATCGGGGTAGTCACCGTCCGATGCGGAAAACATATCGTTATTTACCGAGAACCATGAGAAATGTGCGCTTGAAGGTCGTTTCCCGTCGGCATATTTTACTTTCTGAAGAGTTGACAAACGGCAGTCAGCAGCAACATTGCTTGATTTTAATATATTGTTCCATGTCGGGATAATCATTGCGGAGTAGTTTACAAGGGGATCATTTTTGCCCGATGTAAGCCAGACGGGAATATTTCTCATAAGCGACGCTTCTGCGGCAGATGGTGTCCATGCAGGGCATATCGGGAACGCTGCTGCAAACATTTCGGGGTATGCGGTCATCATTTTCAGAGTCATTTTTCCGCCCATTGAATAGCCGCCTATATAGATTCTTGTAACATCAATATTATTTTTGTGTTTGCTGATAAAATCATCTATTGCCGCACGCAGCGGGTAAACGGTTGATTCGTCCCAGTAAACGAGCTTTTCTTCAGGTGATCGGGGCGCGAAAATAAATGCACCCTGTGTTCCTGCAAAACGTGACTGATATTCTGATGATACCCAGTTGCAGATGTTGCTTTTCTGAATCTGTTTGCCCTTGTATGCACCGTCTCCTTTTCCGTGAAGCCAGATTACGAGAGGATATTTTGCAGAATCGTTTTCTTTTACGGGCGAATAGTAACAGTAGTCAATTGCAAATTTGCCTGTTTTCGGTCCTGTGTCTGACACAAAAGCGTTTTTCAAAGCTTGTGAACCGTCTCTGAGTGATACGCTGTATGCAAAGGTCTGAATGTTTACTGCGCACAGCAATAATACCGTTATAAGAAAAAAAGAAATAATTTTTTGCTGTTTCGTTTCAATTACCTTCTTTTAACTTTTGTTTAAATGAGTCCTTTTCTGAGCATTTCCTGAGCTGCAAGCATAATGCCTATTTTGCCGCTGTGGAAATTGAGTCCGCCCTGCATCCATACTGCAAAAGGCTCACGCAGGGGAGCATCTGCAGAAAGTTCGATTGAAGAGCCTGATGTGAATGCACCTGCAGCCATAATGACCTGACAAGGGTAGCCGGGCATATCCCAGGGTTCGGGTGTTACATATGAATCAACGGGTGAACCTTTCTGAAGTCCCTGACAAAATGCAATAAGGTTTTCGCTGTTTTTAAGCTTGATAGCCTGAATTATATCGTGTCTTGTTTCGTCTGATGAGGGAGTTGTTTCAAAGCCGAATCCTTCAAAAAGAGATGCGGCAAAAACTGCGGTTTTAAGAGCTTCGCCAACAACATGAGGTGCGTGGAAAAGTCCCATAAGAATTTCTCTTGTGCTTTCCAGTGAAGCACCCACTTCCTTGCCGAGAGAGGGTGTTGTGAGACGGTAAGAGCAAAGGTCTACAGCTTCTTTTGTACCTGCCAAGTAACCGCCGCACTTTGCAACACCGCCACCGGGGTTCTTGATAAGACTGCCGACGATAAGGTCTGCGCCCACTGCTGTAGGCTCTGTTTTTTCAACAAATTCACCGTAGCAGTTGTCAACCATAACAAGTGCATCTGAATTTGCTCTGACTATTTCAATAGCCTTGCCGATTTCTGCAACTGAAAGGCTGTCACGAAGAGTGTATCCTCTTGAGCGCTGAAGATAAACAAGACGGATTTTATCTTTTTTAACCGCCTTTTCAATGGCGTCGTAATCGAGATGACCGTTTTCGTCAAGGTCTGTCTGCAGATATGTAACACCGAAATCAGCAAGAGAGCCTTGTCCGTTTGCACCGTCCATACCGATAACGGGGCAGATTGTGTCGTAAGGTCTGCCTGTGATACAGAGCATCTTGTCGCCGGGACGAAGAAGTGAAAAAAGTCCTATGCCCAATGCGTGTGTTCCGCATGCGATTGAGTAACGGATGATTGCATCTTCCGCACCGAAAACATCGGCAACTATTTTGTCTGCCAGTTCTCTGCCTGAGTCACCGTAACCGTAACCGGTTGAACCCCAGAGCTGTGTTTCGCTTACTCTGTTTTCTATAAAAGCATTAAGCACTTTGTGCTGATTATATTCTGTCATTTCATCAATTCTTGAAAATGCGTCTTTTGCTTTTTCAAGGGCTTTTTCAGCTGCCGACATTATAATCGGATTGAAATTAAAAAATTTATTATCCATATCAATTCTCCTAACACGTTTATTTTAAAGATATTTATGTCCGGTGTCAATAGAAAGATTGCACAATACGAAGCAATGTGATATAATGAAATATATAATTTCTTTATTTGTTTTTTATAATAGGTTTACAATTATGAAGTATTATAATATTGCAAAAGCAAAGTTTGTTTCCCGTCTTAACAGATTTGTCGCAACGGCAGAGCTTGAGGGCGAAGAAACTGTGTGCCATGTTAAAAATACAGGCAGACTCAGGGAATTGCTTGTTGACGGAGCAACTGTTTATCTTGAGGAGAGCGGTAACAGCCTCAGAAAAACAAAGTACGACATGGTTGCCGTTGAAAAAGACGGTGAAATATTCAATATCGATTCCTACGCACCTAATATTGCAGCAGGGGAGTATTTCAGAAAAATATTTCCCGATTGTACCGTGCGTTCCGAAGTAAAATACGGTAATTCACGGTTTGATTTTTACATTGAGGGCGAAAACAGAAAAATCTTTGCCGAAGTCAAAGGCGTTACGCTTATCAGGGATTCAGTTGCACTGTTTCCCGATGCTCCTACCCAAAGAGGCGTTAAGCATATAAAAGAACTTATTGAATGCAGAAAAGAAGGGTACGAAGCGTATATTCTTTTTGTGATACAGACGCAAAAAGTAAGCTGTTTTTCACCGAATGATGAAACACATGAAGAGTTCGGCAATGTTCTGCGTCAGGCAGAGAGTGCCGGTGTGAAAATTCTTGCGGTGAACTGCGACGTTACTGCTGATGAAATGATAATCGATGAAGAAATTCTTGTAAATCTGAGGAGGACTGCAAAATGAAATTATCACTTATTCCTGCACCGTATGAAATATCATACCTACCGGGTTTTTCCAAAGCAGATGCAGAAACAGAGCGTTATGAGGACAACAGTCTGCCCCATGAAGGTTTTGTAATTCATGTGGACGGAAAAATAAGACTGGGAGCTTCTTCTCAGGCAGGATTTTTCTACGGTGAAAATCTTATCAGTCAGATAAAATTTCAGTGCGGACAGAATATTCCGAATGTGTACATCAAGGATTTTCCAAAATATTCATATCGTTCATTTATGATTGATTCTGCACGTCATTTTGTTACGACGGAAAATCTTAAAAGAATGATCGATCACTGTGCAAAACTCAGATACAATGTTTTTCACTGGCATCTTACCGATGATCAGGGCTGGCGTGCGGAAATAAAGAAATATCCCGTGCTCACTCAGGTCGGTTCTGTAAGATATGCAAACAATTTCGGCACGGAGCAGAACAATAATATCCATGAGGGGTATTACACTCAGGAGACAATGCGTGAAATTATAGACTATGCGCACGAACGACATATGCAGGTTGTTCCCGAAATCGATATGCCCGGTCATGTTTCTGCATTGCTTGCTTGTATTCCGGAGCTAAGCTGCGGAAATAAAAAGGTTGAAATTAAAACAAGCGGCGGTATTTTTAAGGATGTTGTCTGCGCAGGAAGCGAAAACAGCTATGATGTGCTTTATGATATCCTCGACGAAATCTGTGAAATCTTCACCGATGAATATATTCACATAGGCGGTGATGAGGCTCCCAAACAGCAGTGGAAACAGTGTGAAGTTTGTCAGGAACTCATGCGCAGGGAAAATCTTGCGGACGAAAATGAATTGCAGGGATATTTTATAAACCGTGTGAAAAATTATCTTTCTCAGAAAAATAAAAAAGTCATCACATGGAATGAAAGTCTCAATGGCGGAAATCTTGATAAAGATATTATTGTTGAAATGTGGATGGACAGAAAGGGACTTTCAAAAAAGAGCGGAAATAAGCTTATTGTAAGTGATTTTTTCCATCTTTACATGGATTATCCCTACTCAATGACACCGCTTAAAAAAGTATACAATTACAATACTGATATAAATTCCGAAGTGACGGGTATTGATGTTCCCATCTGGACTGAATATGTAAGAGATATTGAGTACATGGAGTATATGTGTTTCCCCAGATATATTGCGGCGGCACAATCTGCATGGAGTATAAACAAACCTGCATACAGTCTCTTCAGAGAACAGCTCGAGGAGCTTCTTGATTATTTCGGTGTTGAAAATGCGGCAGAACCCGATGAATGGGATCCCAAAACACTGACAAGACTGCCCGATGTTATAAAGCATTTCGGTTCGATTATTCCGATAGATTCACTGAGACAGCTTTTTGCAAAAGATGAAACCGATTAAGGAGGTTTTTTTATGATTATATGTAAACAATGTTCAAGAGCAATGGATGAAAATTATAATATCTGTCCCTATTGCGGTATTCCTCTTGATGCGGAACCTCAGCCGGAAAATCAGCAGAATGAAATTCCGCATGAACAACAGTACGGCAATCAGCCGCCTTTCAATAACGTTCCTCCGTATTATCAGGGGGCGCCCGTAAACGACAATGTTTCGGAAAAAACAGAAATTCCCGAATACACACCTGCCCCCAGGCCGCAGAGATCTGCTTATGTTGCTGCATTTCTTGCAATTTTCCTGGGAATGTTCGGTGCTCACAACTTTTATCTTGACAGAAAAAACAAGGCACTTATACAGCTTATTGTAACAGTTGTCGGCACACTGGTTACTCTCGGTGCGGCTGCAATTGCAATGGAAATCTGGGCAGTGGTGGATGCAATCAGAATTCTCAAGGGAGAAATCAATACGGACGGCAAGGGCGAAATGATAAAAATGGGATTTTAATCCTTTTTTATAATATTTATATTACCGTTATCATCGGCAGTAAGGAGAAGAACATCCTTACTGCTGATTTTGTTTTTTCTGAGAATTTTTTCAATATCTTTTTTTGTTTTTACACTTTTCTTTATCTGTGTATTGATTATTCTTCCGTCAGAAATGAGAACACGGGGCAGACCGGTCGTTTCGGGTTCTGCATTTACATTGCTGACGGATGCCGGTCGTTTTTCGGGCTTGAGAAGAACGCTCAGTGAACCGTCTGTTTCCACAATTGCGTACTGTACGTCAGATATGTCAAAAACATCCTTTTGTCTGAGTGCTTCCAGCAGGTCATCAAGGGTGTAACGAAGTCTTCTGAGCTGTTCCCTTTCAAGTTTGCCGTTTTTTATAACAACAATTGAATGTCCCTGAAGTATGCTTCTGAGCCTTATGAATTTCATTGCCGCAAGGGAAGATATAATTTCAAGCAGTGCAAGAATCAGCACGGGGACAATTGCCAGTAACATCGGAATGGAATCGTCCTGCAGGGGTGTACAGGCAATTTCGGAAATGAGCATTGTTATTACGAATTCACCCGGTTGCAACTGACCTATCTGGCGTTTGCCGAGAATTCTCATTATAAAAATCAGAAAAAAGTACATCAATGCAGTTCTGCTGATTGTTATGAGCATATTATCACCATTGGTAGTGTTTGATGTTTCTGTCTGTATATTCATCTGTTTTCAGGAAATAACATATGCAGGTGGTAATATGTTTGAAAAAAGGAAAAAATCAGAACTGAGACTTTCCGATGCTACGGTGTCTGCAGGCAGAGACGAAGATATTACGCAGGTTATAAGTGAAAGTCTTACCGAAAATATGAGGGTTCTCAAAGAAATTTTCGGCAACAGTTTTGATCTTGTTGTAAAAGAAACTCAGGCAAACGGGGTTGATATTGCTTTTGTTGCTCTTGACGGTATGTATAACGGTGTTCATGCCTCTCAGGCTGTTATTGAACCGATTCAGAAAATGCGGTTTTTCAGTTTTGAACCTGAGACGGTGTACGGTCATCTTTGTAAATTCTGTGCAGCTGAATGTGATGCAAAAGAGAACAATACAATGAAAAATGCCGTGGATTCTGTTCTGAACGGATGTATGCTTCTGTTTGTTAACGGTGTAAAGAAATGCACGGCTTTCAGCGTGCAGGGATATCCGAGACGTCCTGTCCAGCCTCCCGAGTCAGAAACTCAGGAGAGCGGTTCAAGAGAAGGCTTTGTTGATATGTTCAAAGATAATGTGACTCTTGTACGCCGAAGAATAAAGAGTCCTTTTGTGCGTTTTGAAAATTTTGTTGTGGGAGAAACAAGTAATACATCTGTTGTTGTCTGTTATCATTCTCAAAGGGCAGATCCGGAAATTGTGGAAAATATAAAGAAAAAAATCGAAAATATCCGTATTGATATTGTTCCCGGTGCAGGAGCGCTAAAGCCATTTCTTGAGGAAAAAAGACTTTCTTTTTTCTCCTGTGCAGGTACGACGGAAAGACCTGATGTTTTTGCGGCAAAAATATCAGAGGGAAGAATAGGTATAATAGTTGACGGTACACCCTATGCAATAATTGTGCCGTATCTTTTTATTGAAAATTTTCATTCGCTTGATGATTATCTCAACCGTCCGTATTATACCGCGGCAACAAGAATTCTTAAGATAATATGTTTTTTTCTTGCTGTTTTTCTGCCCGGCACATATGTTGCAGTGGGGACGTTTCATCAGGAAGTTTTTCCGTCGGAAGTCATTGCAGATGTGGTGGCATCTTTGCAGAATACACCGTTTCCGTTGGTTGTTGAATCACTTCTTATTCATTTTATTTACGAAATCGTTCGTGAAGCAGGACTCAGAATGCCTAAATCGGTCGGTCATACCGTAAGTATTGTGGGTGCTCTTGTTATAGGTGATGCGGCTGTGTCTGCAGGGCTTATAAGTGCCCCCATGCTGATTATAGTTGCAATAACGGCAATCTGCTCTGCTGTTCTGCCCTCTTTGCATGAGCCGTCGGCAGTGCTTCGGTTTCTGTTTATCATTCTCGGCGGAATAATGGGACTTTACGGTGTTATGCTTGGATTTGCACTTCTTCTTGCGGATATATGTTCAATGAATTCTTTCGGAATTCCTTTTACTGCACCCGTTTCTCCTTTTGACAGTTCCGGTGCAAGGGACAGTATCTTTTTTGCCGGATGGCGTAAAGCAGGCAAACGGTTTATAAGAATTCAGAATCTCAAGGGGGCTAAGGGAAATGGAAAAAATTCCTGAAATAACATCTTTTCAGTTTTATACAATTCTGTTTCTCAGCCGTGTTTTTGCAATGGTGACATATGTTGCAGGATTCAGAAGTCAGCTGACAACAACAGATGAAGTGATAATGACAATTGTAATGGGTGCTTTTCTTCTTGTTACAGCTATTCCCGTTGCATTGTTCAACAGAAAAGGCAACAGACAGTCTCTTATAGACAGGGCTTCGGAAGTGTCTGTTGTGTTTTCGAAAATCCTTTGTGTGATTTATTTTGCAGGAACGCTGTATTTCGGTATAGTCACGGCTGTAAGATTCGGAATTTTTACAGGTTCCGTAATGTTTCCCGATATAAATATATCATTATTTGTTTTTGTTATGATTACGGCATCTGCATACATTGCCGGTAAAGGGATTGAGGCAATGGGCCGTTCGGCTGTGATAATTCTGATACCCGTATTTTTTGCGCTTATTTTTGTTTTTGCAACACAGACGGAGAAATTTGATTTTCTCAATTTCACTTCTGCTTTTTCTGACGGCGTGCGTGATATTTTTTCATCAGGAGCTTATACGGGAGCCAGAACGGGGGAAGTTGCCTTTGTTTTACTGATGACTCCTCATGTGAAAGGACAGAAAAGCAGTCATTTATACAGATGGCTTGCAGTCGTTATACTGATTATTGTAATTACGGAAATTTTTATTTCGGGTGTTCTGGGGAATTACGCAGGAACACAGCTTTTCAGTATGTATTCAATGTCCGTTCTTGCGCAGTTCGGTTTTATTGAAAGACTCGATTCAATAATAACCTGCATGTGGCTTCTTTGTGCGGGAGTCAAGCTTTCCGTTACTGTTTTTCTGTGTGCTTCTCTTTTGACTTCTTTTTTCGGCAAAAGAAAACAGATGTTGTATATTGCGGTAAGTTCACTGCTGATTTTTGCAGGAACACTGCCTCTGAGTGGAAGTCTTCTGACATTTGCGTCACTTATCCGTTCTCCGTTTACCGTGATTTTTTATCTTTTGTGCGTTTGTGTTATACCTGTTGTTGTAATGATTTCTGAAAAATTTAAAGTGAGGACAAAACTTGAAACAACTTAAGATACTTTTTCTTGTTTTTCTGCTTCTGATATCACTCACTTCCTGCATGCCGCAGAATACGGATATAAAGAAACGGCTTGTTATTGAGGGTATCGGGTTGGATTTTGACAAGGAAAATGAAATGTACGAATTGACTGTGCAGGTACTTGAAACATCTTCTGCCGATGCGCAGCAGGGAAAAAGTTCAACACCTGTTGTAAATTACACCGTAAAAGGTAAAACTGTAGCCCGAGCAATACGCAGTCTGGGTGAAAACACAGGTAAATATCCGTTGTACAGTCAGAACAGAATTATTGTTATAGGTGAAACGTTAAGCGGAGAACAGATGATAAAAGCACTCAATTTTTTTGTGCGTGAATATACATCCCGTCCCGATGTTTTTGTTGCTGCCGCTTCGGGAAGGGCATCGGATGTGCTCACTGTCAGCGCAGGAGGGGAAGTTCCTGCAAAACTTATTGAATCTGCAATTGAGCAGAGCAATGAAAATTCCGTTTCTGTCAATACAGAACTTTATGATGCGGTGAATGTTTCTCTTGAGGAAACAAGCTGTATTATTTTACCTCTTATTGAGGTTACGGATGACAGAATACCTGAAGAAAAAACGGTAAAAGTCACGGGAACGAGAGCCTGTCCCGAAGAAGTGCACTCTTCAATGCTTTCCGACACGGAAACGACTGCATATCTTTTTGTAACAGACAAAGTCAATACAGGAACTGTGAGTGTAAGTAACGAAAAACTTACAGCTGCGCTTGAAATTATATCTTCATCAACAAAAACATCTGTTGAATATCAGAACGGCAGGTTTGTTTTTTTCATTGATGTTGACTGCAAGGCTGATATTGTTGAGTTTGACAGTGCCGTTTTTGATGCCATGAGTGAACAGGATGTGAAAGACCTTGAAGCTTTTGCTGAAAAATATATACAGTCAGGAATGAACGGTCTGCTTGACAGATTTATAAAAGAAGAGGGGTGCGATATTTTTCGTTTCGGAAAAAGAATTGAACAGAAATATCCGTCTCTTTTCAAGGTTTTTTTTAAAGACAGTAAAAATTCATTGATGAATACGGAGTATGAAGTGAATGTGAATATACGGATCGGAAGAATCGGTGAAATGACCATGAATTAAAAATTCACAATGTTTTTTGTTGACAGTGTAGGAATTCTTTGTTATACTGAAATTAACAAAAATCAGGAGGTTGATTTTCATGTTGGCAAAATTTTTCAGAGCACTTGTTGCAGTTTTAATGATGATTTCTCCCACTCTTCCTCACCTTATCGGACTGCCTGCAATTCCCAGCGGTCAGGACCTTAATCTTGAAGAGCGTTTTGAACTTACTTGGTCTGATGAATTCGAAGGTACAGAACTTGACAGATCAAAATGGGTTACAGAATGGTGGGTAACTGAACGTAAGGGCGGTTATTGGCACGAAGATATGGTTTCTGTCAAGGACGGCAATCTTATCATCACAACAGCATATTTCGATAAACCCCTCGAGAACAAATATCTCGACAAATGGGGTGACCAGATCGATTTCAAAGAGTACAAACCCGGTTGGTACTCAGCTTGTATCACAACAAACGGCACTTTTGAACAGTGCTACGGTTACTATGAAGTAAGCTGTATCCTTCCCAAGTCAGCAGGTATGTGGTCTGCATTCTGGATGATGAATCAGGGCGTTTATAATGTTAATGATTCAGGTCAGGACGGCACAGAAGTTGATATCTTTGAATCAATGTACTACAAAGACGTTAAGTGGGGCTTCGGTGATGCAGTTATAAGCGGTATTCACTACGACGGTTACGGTGAAGGTCACAACGGTGACAGTATCGATAAGTGGTACGCAAACAATCCTTATGAAGAATTCAACACATACGGTCTTGAATGGAACGAAAATGAATACATTTTCTATATCAACGGTGTTGAAACAGGCAGACTTTCAACAGGCGGTGTTTCACAGAATCCCGAATGGCTTCTTCTCTCATGTGAAGTTGCAGGTGAAAACGGTGTAGCATATGCTGACAGACACGGTGTAGGTCCCATGAGTATGGAACCCGGCGAAACAGCTGAATTTATCGTTGACTACGTAAGAGTTTACCAGTACAAGTAATCAGATCAATAAATTTCAGGGAATCTTCGGATTCCCTGCTTTTTTATTCACTTATCATTTGACTTTTTATTCAAAAGGTGTATGATAATTATATGAGGTGATTTTATGATATCTGAGAAAATTATAAAAAGAAATCTCCCCCCGCTTAAAACAAGGGAAGAAATGGCTGATATTATGCAGAGGGAAGTTTACGGCTATCTTCCGGATGTTCCTTTTACATACAGTGTGACAGAACCGGTTGTTGTTGAGGATCGTTACTGTTGCGGTGAAGTTGAATTTTCTTATGTGAATATGACAATCTGCATCGGCGAAAAGAGTCACACTTTCCGCATAGACAGACTTATGCACAATGACGGCAGAAAAAGACCTCTTATCATTATAAATAATTTCCATCTTATGGAACAGTCTCATTATTTTCCCCGTGAGGAAATGAGCGAATATGATGTTGATTTTCTTCTTTTCTGTTACAAGGATGTTTCGAGTGATGACGGTGATTTTTCCACAGGTCTCGCACCTTTGCTTCTTCCCGATGGGCAGAAAGACAATACAACATGCGGTAAAATAGGTATATGGGCATGGGCGGCAATGCGTGTTATGGATTATGCGCTGACACTTCCTTGTGTTGATGCTGAAAATGTTATGATTTCGGGGCATTCAAGACTCGGCAAAACAGCGCTTTATACAGGTATGCTTGATGACAGATTCAGATTTGTTTTCTCAAATGCGGCAGGGTGTGCAGGTGATTCAATCGCCCACGGAAGTACGGGTAAATTGCTTGAACATCTTGACAGACATCTGAAACTGCGCGGAGAGAATATTGCAGATATAGTTGAGAACTTCCCCTATTGGTTCTGTAAAAATTACCGTAAGTATACACAGACAAACATATCGGACACATTCGATCAGCATTATATTCTTGCAACCATTGCTCCGAGATATGTTATAGTCGGTTCATGTGATATGGATTTCTGGGCAGATCCTGAGTCACAGCAGCTGTGTTGTCTTGCTGCGGCAGAGATGTGGGAAAAACAAGGACTTGACGGAATGCAGGATACCGGAAAATACCTTATTCACGGAGAATGTCTTCTTGACGGGCATGTGGGATATTTTAAAATTCATTCAAAACACTTCTTCTCAAGACATTCATGGAAAAGATGTGTTGAATTTATCGAAAAACATAAATCGGATTCAGTCTGAAAGGGTGTATGAATATGTTATATCGCATTAAAACAGAACTCAGCAATAAAGATTATCTTGATTTTAATTTGTTTGTCAATTTTTGTACCCCTTACGGCAAAAAGCAGTTCGCAAAATTAAGAATTCTGTTTGCCGCAATCCCGTTGTTTGTTTGGTTTATGGGAGTTGTTTTATCGCATTTTGAAAATTTTGCCTGGTTTTCTCTTGTTGTTGAAATTGTGCTTAGTTTAATTTTATTTTTTGCAGTAAAACCGTTTGTGCGTTTTGTAATCAAGTGCAATTGTAAAAAAATGATGAAGAAAACAAAAGTTCCGTTCACACCTGAAGCAACAATGGAATTCTATAATGATTACTTTGTTGAGGAATCACCCGAATCACGGTCAGAAATAAAATACAGTTCAATTACTCAGGTGTATCTTGTTAATTCGGAAATGATTTATTTGTTCAACAGTGCCGTCGGGGCATATCTGATTCCTGTTACTTCTTTTTCAGGTGAAGATGAGCTTAAAAGCTTTATGGCTTTTATTGCAGAAAAAACACATCCTGTAATAACAGAAAAATTCAGTTGAGCAAACAGTATAAAAAAACCTCCTGCTGATGCAGGAGGCTGTTTTTTTGTTGTTTAATTAAGCCGCAAATGCAAAAAGTGAAGTGAACAAGTCAATGAACATCTGCATAATTCCTCTTACGAAAACGATAAGAGATGCAAACATATTTGACTGATTTTCTTCAAGAGAGAAGAAAACTTTAACGGTATGGTCTGAATTTATATCAGAAATTGTATAAACACCGTGTGCGTCAGGATCAAGATTTGCTCCGTCAACCTGAACGATAAGGAATGTGTCTGAATAATCGTCGGCAACATCAATAGTGAATTTGAATTCTCCGCCGGCAAGAACATATTCGTTGTAGCCTTTTACGGGAACGATTTTAATATTTTCCTCATCAGAAAGATTGAATGCGATGTGATATGTCTGGTATTCACTGTCTGCGCATGCTACTACTGCAAAAGCAGAAAATGCAAGCATCATTGCAAGAAAAACAGAAAGAACTTTTTTCATGTTTTCAGCCTCCGTATACTATTATTAATTACATTTATTATACAGTCAAACATCTTGCAAATCAAGTGCTTTTTTAAAAAAGCTTTATTTTTCGCAATAATCAGCAATAATTAAACATTATTTTGTTTAAAGCTGTTGACAATTCGGTTGAAGTTGTAGTATAGTATTAAAGTAAAAAAATATGTGTATATTTGTATGTTAGGAGAGGTTTTAATGTCTAACGATAACACAAATCAGGTTGTAGAAGTTACTCCTGATGCTTTTGTTCCGGTTGTTCCCGTAGCAAAAACAAAGAAAGAACTCAAAAAAGAACGCAAGCAGATAAAGAAGCATAAAAAGCAGGTTAAGAAAGAAGCAATGCTTCATTCAGCAAAAACAACAAAGGCTTACAATGTAATGGTTACTGTTGTATCAATTGTTGTTATTGTTGCTATGATTTTCTGCAGCGTAAGCGCAATCAAAATCACACAGAGTATCGGTAATGTTGAAGTTGTAACTCAGGCTCCTGCTGCTGACAGCAACAGCGATAGCGACAGCAGTGCATCAACTCCTTCAACACCTTCAACTCCCTCAACACCCTCAACACCCTCAACACCTTCAGCAGATTCATCAGCTGACAGCAATGCAGATGCTGATGCAGATGCAAACGCTGACGCTAACGCAGATGCAGGTGCTGATTCTGACGCTGACACTAACGCAGATGCAGGTGCTGATGCTGGCAGTGCTGCACCCGCAGGTGAAGTAAAGACAAAGGAACAGGCTGTTGAATACTACAAGAAGGCTCATGCAAAAGTTCTTGCAGAAGCTCAGTCAGTAACAAGAACTCTTGATAACAATACTCAGTACAACGACTATCTTGAAGTTGGCGGTAACAGCACTCTTGCAGGTGTTGCATCAACTCTTATGGGTATGTTCCTTAAGGCTAACGAAGAGCCCCTTGTTTACTCAGGTGCTGATATGGCTACAAACTTCCCCCCCACAAAGAACAGTGCTGACGGTCTTACAGCTGACATGATCGGTGATTACAGCGTTAAAGAAGAAGGCGACAACTACATCATCACACTTGTACTTAACAGCTCTGAAGAAAAACCCGACCTCGGTGACAATGCTGCTCACCTTCTCAACATCGTTGAATCAAAGACAGTTGAAGAAGCTGCTGCAGGTTTTGTTTCATTCTCAGGTCTCAGAAACGAATACATTGCTCCCTCAGTTACAGCAACTATCAACAAGACAACAGGTCAGATGACAGACCTTCACACAATGTGTCCTTCATACATGAAGTTTGACAAGGCAACTGTTGCTATGTTCATCAACGTTTCAAACGTTGGTATCGGTCTTCAGTACGAAACAAAGTGGACTGTTCAGTGGTAATCTGAAAAATATTAAAGAGGTTGTACACTGACTACCCATAAGGAAGTATTTCTTTAAAATATGAACTTTTGGCACAATAATGCGTTAAAACTCCCCGATATGCGTCAGCATTATCGGGGAGTTTTGCCTTTTCTTGTATCCAAAATTTATATTTTAAAGTGCTTCGCAGTTTCGTAAGAACATAAAATACGGGGAATTTTGTTCGAGAAACAAATACTGCTTAACGGGTAGTCAGCGTGAACCAACCTCTTTTTTTATGCAAAAAATTATGCTATTGCGATTACGGCACAGTAAACACTTGCAGCGCCGTTGAGATGAAGCATTTTTGCGCATTCATTTATGGTGTTGCCCGATGTTTTTATGTCGTCTATCAGAAGAATATTCTTATCTGCAATCAGGTTCTTGTTGCAGCAGTCAAAAATGCCGAAAACGTTTCCGCTTCTTGAAATCAGCGGCAGGTTGTGCTGACGTTCTGTTTCATACAGCTTTGTGAGTGTACGGACAACGGGAATTCCCGTCTTTTCGCCTATTGCCCGGGCGAGCTGTTCACATTGATTGTATGTTCTTGATTTTCTTTCTGTTTCAGTCTGAGGAATGAATGTTATCAGGTCAAAATCGATTCCTTCAAAGGCTTCATTTATTGCTGATACAACCATATCTGCAAAAAAGTACACATTTCTTTCAGATTTCTGAAATTTCCAGAGCGAAATGCCCTTACGCACAACGCCTTCATAGTCAAAAGGTGCTGTAATTCCGTTGTAAAAGTTGGATTTTCCTTTGCATTTGCAGTTTTTCTTTGATTTTCCGCAGGACATGCATCTCGGTGTGCGTATAACCTTTGCAGACTCTTTGCATTGTCCGCAAACGGTGACTCCGTGGGCAACAACCTTGCCGCAGAGATTACATCTGTCAGGGAAAACGGCAGCCCGTAAGGTGTCAAAGGGTTCGGGGAGACTTTTCGGCAGTAAATTTTTTCTTATACTCATTTTTTTGTTCCTCAGAATTTTTTTATAAAAACAGACTGCCGTGTAAGGCAGCCTGAACTTGTTTGGGGATTACATATACTTTGCAACGGCTTTTTTAACGGGAACTGCAATTGCAGATGCCGCAATACCGCCTATAACAGCCTCCGGGAGTCCGTTTGTAAGAATAACGGTTCCGAGGAAAGCAAGAAGAGTCTGTGAAGAACCTGCAACAGCCATTGAGTAATACTCATTTCCGAAGAAGATGTAAATTCCGCCGAGAACGAGAAGAGTGTTTGTCAGAGTTCCTGCAACACCTGCCACAGCTGCTGATACAAACTGGTTTTTGATGATTTTTGAGCAACCTTTCATAACAAGAGCCGTAACAACACCAATGAGGATTCTCGGTATAAAGCAGATCAGCAGTGAGCCGAAATTACCTGAATACTCTCCGAGGGTGTAAAACGGAGTGTAAAGGAAAGAGAATGCACCGGGAGCAACAAAAGTCCAGTAAATAAAACTGCACATACCAAAGGCAAGACCCATCAGCGTACCTGCTTTCATGCCGAGAATCATTGCAGTAATGATAACGGGTACATGAGAAAGTGTCGCACTGAGCATGCCCAGAGAGGGAAGTGTTCCCAGGGGTGTAAAACAGACAATGATTTCAATTGCCAATAATAATGAGAACTGACAAAGAAACAGAATCTGCTTTCTGTTGTTTTTTGTTTTTGACATATATATTTCCTCCTTGCTGCTGTTCCTTTCGGATACAACGCAAAATTTTAGACTAAATATAAATGTAATATAATATATAATATTTAAATTTAATTTTTATCAAATATAAATCTGAGACCGTCAAGAATAAGATTCGGATCGTGAATAATATCCATTCTGCAGTATCTTATAATGTCGCCTGCGATTCCTCCGGTTGCAACAACGGTGTTGACTTTTTCACCCAGAGATTCTTCAAGTCTTGCACAAAGTCCCTCAATCATGGCAGCAGAACCGAGTACGGTACCCGACTGCATACTGTCTATTGTATTTGTGCCTATTGCATTGTGGGGAGCGTCAAGTGAAATTGCAGGGAGCTGAGATGTACCTGATGAAAGGGCATTGAGTGAAATTCCTACTCCTGCCGAGATTGTACATCCGCGGTAATTACCTTTTGAGTCGAGAACACTTATCTTGTTTGCTGTTCCCATGTCGAGAATAAGGCAGGGGACGGGGTATTTGTTCAGTGCACCTACTGCACCTGCCACAAGGTCAGCACCGAGCTGAGCAGGATTGTCAATTTTGATATTGAGTCCTGTTTTTACTCCGGGGCCTATAACAAGGGCAGTCTGTCCCGTAATTGTGAAAATGGCTTCTTTTATAACATTTGTAAGCTCGGGTACAACAGAACTTATAATTGCGCCTTCAAATTCATATTTGTCTGCGTTATGAATTGAGAACATTGACGAAAATTCCACCGCATACTGGTCAGGAGTTCTTTTTCTGTCTGTTGCGGCTCTGAGAACAACAAGTAATGTGTCTTTATTATATATACCTATTGTAATGTTTGTGTTGCCTATATCTACTGCAAGTGTCATAAAATCACCACCTTTAAATATTATATATTCTTTTTTTTGATTGTGCAAGTGTAATCTATTGAAATTTTTTATAATTGTGATACAATAAACAAAGAAAAAAATGTATAAGGTGCGGTTATTTATGAAAACAATCGGTTTTATAGGGTGTGGAAATATGGCACAGCCTATAATAAGAAATGTTGCTGAGAAAAATATTTTCGGCAGAGAAAATATATATGTTTATGATACAGACAACGAAAAGTTGCTCGGTTTTTGCAAAAAACACGGACTCAATGCGGCAGAGAGTGAAAACAGCATTGCCCGCAGCTGCGATATTGTTGTGCTTTGCACAAAACCGCAGGTTTTTGAAGAACTGCTTAAAAAAATTGCAGGTGATCTTGAAGTCAGCAGACCTGTTCTCGCTTCAATAGCTGCAGGTAAAACAACAGAGTGGATTTCTTCATTCTTCAGTTTTGACCTGCCTGTTGTCCGTATTTTTCCGAATCTTAATGCGGAGGTCGGTGAGGCTGTTTCCGCTTATACGGGAAACGGTTTTGCAAAAAGTGAACATCTTGACAAAGTAAAGGAAATCTGTGCATCTTATGGTGAAGCAAGATATATGGATGAAAGTCTGTTTTCTGTTTTCGGTGTTCTCGGCGGATGCGTTCCTGCTTATACATTTATGTTTATAAATGCTCTTGCCATGGCAGGCATGAAAGACGGTCTTGATGCCGACACTGCCCGTGAAGTTGCCGTTCAGGCTGTTCTCGGTTCTGCAAAGCTTCTTAAAGCATGCGGCGGTGATATCGATGGTTGGATAAATAAGGTTTGTTCACCCGGCGGTACAACAATTCAGGGCATAAATTCACTCAGGGAGTCTGATCTGTACGGAACAGTAGAGACTGCTTTTCATAAATCCTTTATGAGGGATAAGGAATTATCCGGAAATTGACGTTTTGTGCAAAACGGCAGATTTTTACATGCTTCTACCACTTGACAAAGCTTGTTTTTTGTAATAAAATGTGATTATCTTGGCAAAGATGTTCAATTGTCAAGTGTTGGCTCATCGCGTTTTTAGTCAAAATTTTTTGAATAAGTGCTTGACAATGATAGTGTTATAGTATATAATAGCGATGTGTTATGAAGGGTGAAGTGCCCTTAAACGGTTATGGTGTACCGAGTCTCAAGGCTCTGTATATAGAAATTATTTCAAAGGAAGGTTCTCAAAATGAAACTTGCAAAGAAAATGCTCGCAAGTGCTCTTGCACTCGCAATGGTAGCAGCTCTTGCTCTCACAGCATTCGCAGCTGCACCCTCAATCAGCCTTGTAGCAGGCGACGCAAAAGTTGGCGAAGATGTTGTAGTTACAATGTCAGCAGCTAACATGGCTGGCCTCGAAGCAGGCGACCTTATTTTCGAATACGACGCTGAAGTTCTTGAATTCAAGAAGATTGCTAAGGCTGCAGACGCAACATACGACATGGGTGTTGGCGGAAGCAAAGAAGCTGGCAAGGCAACTTGGTCATTCATCTACTCAGAAGTAGCTGAAGAAGATTCAGGTATCGTTGTTCTTACTTTCAAGGCTCTCAAGGCTGGCGACGGTAACGTTAAGGTTACTATCAAGTCATGGGATGGCAACGAAGGCAAGCCCGCAGTTGCAGACAGCTACTCAGTAGTTGTTAAGGAAGATGCTCCTGAAACAACAGAAGCTCCTGCAGAAACAACAGAAGCTCCCGTAGTTGAAGATGCATCAGCAGAAGATGCTTCAGAAGAAGCTGCTGAAACAACAGCTAAGGTTGTTGTTACAACATCAAAGGGCATCGACCAGAGTGGTGAAGCTGGTGTAGCAGCTATCGCTGGTGTTATGGCTCTTGCAGCAGTTGCATTCGTAGCAACAAGAAAAAAGGACGAAGAATAATTTCTGACTCTTTTAATAATCAAGCATAAATTCGCTTGAGCATTTAATTGCAAATTAAGTTTTTGGGGATTAGCACATCAGTGTTAATCCCTTTAACTTTTTGTTTTGTTAAATAAGATATTAAAACAGAGGAAATGCGTTGCCGTATTTCCTCATTGTTACTTATGAAAGGTAAAGTAAAAGCACTATGTATCACATAGTGCTTTAGTTTTGATCACTTGTTTTTATTCAAAGATGCAAAGGAAATTATAAACACAAGCAGAGTTATAATTAAAACTAAAAAACCTGAAAGGAGTCTTTCGTTTATCAGCAGTATACCGCCCAGTGCCAACATAATGCCTGCAATAGTGAATAAGCTTATAATTTTGCGCGTGTATTTGTCGATATCGACTCTTTTTGCAAAATGGTGGTTTGAAAGTATTGCATCTTTTTTCGCAAGACTCATTACAACACCTACCACGATGAGCAATACTCCCGGTACACACACCAGGATGTATGACAGAATATCCATTGTTTGTTCAGTTCTCCTGTATTTTATTTTTCTTTGTATTTTTAAGCAGGAGCAATACTGCCGCAATCATTACAATCGGGAAGACTGAGCCTGCAAAAAGACCTGTTTTTAAATTATCACCGAATATCTGCGAAATTCCGCCCACAAGCAGCGGACCTGCAGAACATCCTGTATCTCCTGCGAGTGCAAAAAGCGCAAAGAGGGATGCGGCAGGATTTTTCCAGATTTTCGATGCAATGCTGTATGTTCCGGGCCACATTATTCCCACTGAAAAACCGCATATTCCGCAACCGATGAGTGAAACTGACGGTATCGGTGAAAGTGAAATGAGAAGATATCCGAAAAGGCAAAGGAATGAGCAGAACAGTATGTATTTTTCTAGGCTGACTTTTTTGCTGAACTTTGAGTAGGAAAGTCGTGCTATTCCCATAAGCAGTGCAAAAAAGCAAGGGCCTGCCACGTCACCTGCTGTTTTTGTTATCCCGAGTGTTTCTTCTGCAAACGCAGAAGCCCACTGTGAAACCGCAAGTTCACTTGCACCTGCGCACAGCATCATAACCATTATAATATAAAAAAGCTTGTTTCTGAATAATTCTGAAAGTTTCTGTTCAGACTTTGCAGTCTGCGGATATACTTTTACGGGTACATTCGCGAAATATATGCTGTTGCCCAGAGGTATAAGTGCCCATATAAAAGACATGTATCTCCAGTTTTCAATTCCGAAAACATGGAAGAAGAGCGTAGAGCCGAGAACGGCTGTCATCTGTCCCCAACAGTAGAAAGAGTGAAGAAGGCTCATGTGTGCTTCTTTGTTTTTTGTGGGGCAGGCTTCTATAATAGGACTTGCAAGGACCTCAATAAGTCCTCCGCCTATTGCATAAAGTGTGATGGCAATAAGAATACCGTAATAGGGATCGGGTGTTATATACGGGAACACTCCGAGTCCTGCAAAACCCAGTGCGGCACTGGCATGTGCAAAGACAATCAGTTTTCTTGCACCGATTTTATCAACATATTTTGCTGATATAAGGTCTGCACACAGCTGAACCATAAAATTGTATGTTGAAATGGCTGCAAGCTGACCGAGTGTGATACCCCAGTCTTTCTGGAATGTTATGAAAAGCAGCGGTGCGAAGTTGTTGATTGTCGCCTGAGTTATAAAGCTGATATAACCTGCCGCAAGGGTGTGTTTATAATTTGAACTTATTGACATTTCTGATATTGATCTTTATTCCTCTGTATTATTTTCATCTACTGCATTACGGAATTTTTTCTTTTTGGCAAGAATTATTGTGGAAATGTAATCTATAAGAAAAATAGTGCCCACAACGAGAACAAAGATGTTTCTGAGTTTATCCGTTATCCAGAGTTCTTTGTATTTCAGAACAATGGGCTGAATGATGTAGATGAATGCACCTGCGCCTGCAGCCCAGTAGATAGAATGTTTCAGGCATATTCTTCCGTGCAGATTGAATTTTTCGTTTGAATAATCCCACCATTTTGCATGGAAAAGCTTTTGCATTGCGAAACTTGTGGCATATTCAAGCACATCGGCAATAATTATGCCAAGAATAATAACAAGTATTATTATGTACCATGTATAGCCGAATTTGTTGTAAAACGGTGTAAGGAACAAACTGAACACAAATGTACCTGCGCCGTAAATGGGCACAAAAGGACCTTTCATAAATCCTCTGTTGATAGGTTTTCTGTAATAAAGTGAACAGCATACCGTTTCAAGCACCCAACCGATTATGCTGTAGAGTAAGAAGTAAAATACATAATCAATTATTGTATTCATTTTTTTTGAGCCTCTCTTGCTGCGTTGATTTTATTACGGGTTTTTGCAGAAAAATTAATCATAGACTCCTGATGAGCACAGTATTTATCCGAAAGGCAGACAACCCAGCTTTCCTTGCATCCGGGAGGAATAACTGTAAGGGGCCACATGTGACGCTTTATGCAGTTTTCCTCTGTTTCGGAAAGAGTGAAAAGTGCTCTTGCGTTTTTCAGCGCAAAACCGGGATGACGATAGCCGTGCAGTCTGTGAGATCCGTCACCGGGCACGTGCCAGTCATAATAAAACAAGTCGTGAAGCATTGCACCTCTTGTTGCTGCAACATAGTCAAGGCCTTTTTCTTTTGCTATTGTGTAGCTGAGATATGCAACACTCAGGATGTGTTGCGTCCTTGGAATATCTGCATGCTGGAAAAACACAGACATGCTCTGAAATTCTTTGGTTTCATAGATTTCGTTGATGATTTCAAAAAATTCAGGAGCATTTTCTTTTGTCAGTGAATAAGAGCGGATATATAAATCGAATAAATCTTTCATAAATACGTACAATCCTCCAGTATAAATACATATTACCATATTGTATGGATTTTTGCAATCATTGACATTGAGTTTTTTTTGTGATACAATTATTCAGCAAGTGAGTCGGGCAATTGCGTACATGTTACGAGGAAAGTCCGGGCTTCGCAGAGCAGGATAACGGCTAACGGCCGCCGAGGGTGACCTTAGGGAAAGTGCAACAGAGATATACCGCCCGTTTACGGGTAAGGGTGGAAAGGCGAGGTAAGAGCTCACCGGCATGCAGGAGACTGCATGGGCCTGCAAACCCTATCCGAAGCAACACCGATAGGAGTGGTCTGCTCGGCCATAACTCCGAAAGGTGGCGTGAGCTGCACGGTAACGTGCAGACAAGACAGATGATTGCCTTAAATGACAAAACCCGGCTTACAGACTCACTTGTTTTATTATCACCGCATACTATGGTATGAGGTGATTTTATGTTTTATACCCTTTTTCTTGCAGTGTGTGTGCTTCTGGCAGTTGTTCTGATTTCTTTTGTCTGTTATTTTCTGCTTCTGCTTATCAGCAGGACACGTCGCAAATGCAGGGTGTATATTGTAATGCCTGACGGTGAAAATGAAAATGCACAAGCAGAGCAGAATATGAGAAAAATGGTTGAAAGATATAACAATATAAAGCTTATTCAGATAGGCGATATGCCCGATGTGATATCATTTTACTGGGATGACTGAAAAAATTTTTCATATTTATAAAAAAACTCTTGACAAGGGTAATGTTTTCTGCTATTATATATGAGCAGTTGCGGATGTAGCTCATCTGGTAGAGCGCCACCTTGCCAAGGTGGAGGTAGCGAGTTCGAGCCTCGTCATCCGCTCCAGAAAAAAACCTTTGTCTCAGACAAAGGTTTTTTTATTTTTCATAATAAAAAAGGAGCTGTACGGCTCCTTTTTGTTTTTAGAATGTTATTATTCCGAGATGTTCAAGAAGAATTTTAAGTCCGATAAGAACAAGAATCAGACCGCCTGCAAATTCAGCTTTGTTTTTGTATTTTTCACCGAATTTATGACCGATGAAAACACCGATTGCTGAAAGAATGAATGTTGTAACGCCGATGAATGATACCGAAACAGCAATATTTACCTGAAGGAATGCAAATGTTATACCGACGGCAAGTGCATCAATGCTTGTGGCAATTGCAAGAACAAAGAGTTCTTTTATGCTGAACGGTTTGTCCTCTTCGTCTTCATCCTTTTTGAATGATTCGTATATCATCTTTCCGCCTATGAAACCGAGAAGAACAAAAGTTATCCAATGGTCAATACTTACTATGTATTCCTCAAACTGTTTGCCGAGGAAATAGCCTATAAGGGGCATAAGTCCCTGAAATCCGCCAAAGAAAAGTGCAATAAGTGCAGTCTGCTTTTTGTTGATTTTGGGCATTTTAAGACCTTTGCACACGGCTACGGCAAATGCATCCATTGACAGCCCTACTGCCACAAGGAAAATCTCCCAGATTGTCATTTAAAAACCTCTTTATACAGAATACTGTTTCTTATACTTTTCAAAGTATTCGTAATATTTACCTTCGCCGTTCTTCTTGACGTTGCTGAGATATTCGTGTGCGTCGAACATTTCTCTCTGAGCTTCGATAACAGCAACAGCGATGTTTGAACAGTGGTCAGAAATTCTCTCGTAATTTGTAAGCATATCTGAAAGAATAAAGCCGAGTTCGATTGTGCATTCGCCCTTTGTAAGTCTGTCGATATGATGACTCTTTACATGGTCAATGATTTCGTCAATAACTTCTTCAAGAGGCTCAACAATTTCTGCAAGCTCAATATCATCATTCTTGAATGACTTGACGGTGATTGAAAGAATCTCAGATATTGCGTCGTTAAGATTTTCAAGCTCTTCTCTTGCATCAACAGAGAAAGAGAGTTTCTTTTCGTGCATTTCTTTTGCAGTGCCGAGAATATTACTTGCGTGGTCACCGATACGTTCGAAGTCGTTGATTGTATGAAGGATTTTTGAAATCTTCTTCTGATCGTTTTCACCGATTTCTTTCTTTGAAAGTTTTACAAGGTAAGTACCCAGTTCGTCTTCGTAACGGTCAATCTTATCTTCCATTTCTTCAACAAGAAGAGCAGCCTTTTCATCATATCTGTCAAGAAGTGCAATTGCAGATTTTACAGATTTTTTTGCAAGTGATGCCATTTCGTCTGTTACGCTTTCAGCTTTTGCAACAGCGAATGACGGAACAGTCATAAGACGGTCGTCAAGAAGAACAACGGCTTCTTTTTCCTTTGCATCACGGATAATGAGTTTAACAAGCTTTTCAAGAAGTTTTGCAAAGGGGAAGAGCATGATTGTTGTAACAATATTGAATATTGAGTGAAGAACAGCAATATTGAAAGGCTCAACTGCTGTTTCTGTAAATGCAAAGTCGATTATGCCGTCTGCAATAAGCCATGCTGTAAGGCAGATGACTGAACCGATAACATTGAAAAGAATGTGAACCATTGCAACTCTTTTTGCATTTTTTGATGTGCCTACAGAAGCAAGAAGTGATGATACGCAGGTACCGATGTTCTGACCCATGATAATGGGAATTGCGGCACCGAATGTGATAGCACCTGTCATTGAAAGAGCCTGAAGCACACCGACAGATGCGGATGATGACTGAATAACAGCTGTGAAAACAACGCCCACAAGAACGCCCATAACGGGATTCTTGAAGAATGTAAGTATATTTACGAATTCGGGGATTTCTGCAAGTGCTTCAACAGAGTCGGACATTATTGTCATACCGTACATAAGAACTGCAAAACCTACGCAGATTGAACCTATGTCTTTATTTTTCGGCTTTTTACCTGCCATTATGAGAATTATACCGATAAGTGCAACAAGCGGTGAGAAGTTTGCAGGTTTGAGCATGTTTACAAAGAAGTTTGAACTGTCAATACCTGTAAGAGAGAGCACCCACGCTGTTATTGTTGTTCCGATGTTAGAACCCATAATAACGCTGATTGACTGTGATAACTGCATGATTCCTGAGTTTACAAGACCTACAAGCATAACAGTTACTGCTGAGGATGACTGGATTGCGGCTGTCACACCTGCACCCAGAATAAGTGCAAGAATTCTTTTTGATGTTACTTTTTTCAGTACCGATTCCATTTTTCCGCCTGCCATTTTTTCGAGACCTGCAGAAAGCTGGTGCATACCGAAAAGGAAGAGGGCAAGTCCGCCCAGCATTGATATTACTGAAAAGATATCCATGTCACTTCTCCTTTGATTTCTTTTTATCAAGAACGAGTTTTTTTACAAGATATACTGTAACGCCTACAGGTATACAGCATATGATAATGAAAATCAACTTATCCATTGGTATCCATTTGAAAAGATTGTCACCGATAACGGTGAAAAGAATAACTCTCGGCGCAAGGCCTGCAACTGATAACAGAAAATGAAGAATTCCGTTACTCTTTGTTGCCCCGAAAAACAGACTCAGGAAGTCTATCGGGAATACGGGAAGAAGTCTTGTTACAAAAATGAGCCATTTTTTGTCCTGAAAATTTGTTGCGAGTATTTTTCGTCCTGCTTCCTTTTTTGAAAGAATACGGTGTACGTAATCTTTGCCGAGGAATCTGCCGAGAAAATATGCGGCAAGAATTTCGATTATAATACCGAGAATATTTACGCCGACAGCAAGCCATGTGTCAAGTATTACACCTACGGCAACATAAATCACCGATGCAGGCAGAACAAAAATGAGTCCTTTTACAAAATACATAAGCAGAACAACTGCTATTATGACTCCGGTACCGTCAATTGATGAAAGAATGCTTTCTACATCAAGTCCTGAAAGTGTATCGTAATTTACAATGGCAATAATGAACAGTACCATTGCGACAGCGGCACGGATTATAATACCTGCTGTTTCTTTATTTTTTTTTGTCATTTTTACCTCTTTGAAAATTTAATCTTCATTAAATAATCATAACACATAATTTAAAATAGTACAAGATAATTATTTTAAATTAAAACAAGATTGTAATAATAAAAGTGTTTACATTATTTATATTTTGTGCTATACTTAATTGGTATATCTTCTGAGAAAGGAGCTTGTTATGTCTGCAAAGGATAAAATTGCAAAGGCTGCGTTGAATTTTGCAACCGACAAGGCAATTAAATACATCAAAAAAGACCCCGATAAGAATTTACCTAAGCTTGCAGGCAAGGCTATGAGCCTCTTTAAGAGTGTTTTTCCTAAAAAAGCTCTTGATGCAATCGCAAACGGTGCAAACAATCCTGATAATGCCTATGTAAAGCTTGCAAAAAATATAATTACTGATACAGATCCTGAAATAATCAAAAAGGCAATTTATGCTTTCGGTTATGAAGCAGGTATCAAAGGAACAAAACAGGTCAGAGAAAACCGTGAAAAATACGGTTGTAATATTCCGTGGATTATCCTTATGGATCCCACAAGTGCATGTAATCTTAACTGCAAAGGCTGTTGGGCGGCAGAATACGGTCATAAGCTGAATCTCAGTTTTGATGAAATGCAGAGTGTGGTAAGTCAGGGTAAGGCAATGGGTACACATATTTATATGTACACCGGCGGTGAACCCCTTATCCGTAAAAAGGATATTATAAAAATCTGCGAAGAAAATCCCGACTGTGTATTTCTTGCATACACAAATGCAACACTTATCGATCAGAAGTTCTGCGATGATATGAAACGTGTCGGCAACCTTTCTCTTGCACTCAGTATTGAAGGCAGTGAAGAAAGTAATGACTGGCGCCGCGGTGCAGGTGCATATCAGACAACACTCAGGGCAATGGATCTTCTTAAACAGAACAAAATCATATTCGGTATTTCAGTTTGCTATACCAGAAACAATATCGATTTTGTTACAAGTGATGAGTTCCTTGATCTTATGGTTGAAAAGGGTGTCAAGTTCGGTTTCTATTTCAACTACATGCCCGTTGGCCATGAGGCAGATAAAAATCTTATTCCCTCACCTGCTCAGCGTAAGTATATGTATTACTGGCTGAGAAAAGTAAGAAACGGAAAAACAGGCAAGTCCATGTTTATTTTCGATTTCCAGGATGACGGTGAATATGTAGGCGGATGTATTGCAGGCGGAAGAAACTATTTCCATATAAATTCACGCGGAGATATGGAGCCGTGCGTATTTATTCATTATTCCGATGCAAATATACGTACACATACTCTTATTGAAGGTCTTAAAAATCCTCTTTTCACAGAATACAGAAAAGGTCAGCCTTTCAATGACAATCACCTTCGTCCCTGTCCCATGCTTGAAAATCCCGATAAGCTTCGTGAGATAATCAGAAAGACAGGCGCAAAGTCAACAGACCTTATCATTGAAGAAGATGTTGATACTCTTTGCGGTAAGTGTGATGAGTTTGCTCTTGAATGGAAGCCCGTAGCGGATGAACTCTGGGCAAATAACCCCCATCCTAAAACAAGAACTCAGTATTACCGTGACGGCGGTAAACCAAAAATGCAATAAAAATCAAAGCGACGGTCAACCCGTCGCTTTTTTCTTACCATATCATTTCAAGATAATAATATATTCCGTTAGCTTCATCAAAAATTGCACATCCGCAATCTTTCAGTCCCTCTGTTTCGTATGTAAAACAATCATTACCGAAATCATACAAGGCAACATAACAGCTTACACCTTTCACAATCGGAAATTCACAATCGGAAATAACGGAATGTGTTTTTCCGAAAAATCAAGTTTGTTATTTACATTTTAAAATTTTATGTTAATATAGAAACAAGGATGTGATTATTATGTTGAATAATTTTGAAAAAAAGTATGAAGAAATAAAAAAAGTATCTCCCGTTGCGTTTGATTTTCTTGATAAACTGCTTTGTGAAGATATCGAAAACGGTACTCATAATCTTTCAGACGGTGTTTTTGTGAATGTTATGACATACGAAACAAAACACAGATGGGAAACTTGTTTTGAAGCACATAAAAAATATATCGACATTCAGATTATCATAAAAGGCAGTGAGATTATAAGTGTACAGCCTGTGGAAACCATGCATAAATATGAATGCATTCAGTCTTTCGGTGACGGTGATGCAGAATTGTATGTAACAAACAATGAGTGTGTTGATTATGTTCTCGGTGAGGGCGATTTTGTTGTTCTTCATCCAGAAGATGCTCACATGCCCTGCGTTTGCATAGCAGAACCCGCAACAGTGAAAAAGGCTGTTTTCAAGGTTCCCGTATAAAATCAGACAATACAAGATTCAGGTTTTGAAAGAAGTGAAACGATGTTAAGACTTATGCTCGGCAGAGCATCCTCAGGAAAAACTACATATGTAAGGAATATACTTGCTGAAAAGGCAGTTTCGGGTGAAACTGCTGTTCTTATTGTGCCCGAACAGTTTTCATTTGAAAGTGAAAAAGCAATTATTGAAATGCTGGGTGCAAAAAAAGCCTCCGAAACAGAAATTCTCAGTTTTACATCTCTTTCAAAAAAAGTTCTTGATAAGTATAAACCCGACAGAAAACCGTCTGTAACCGATGCGGCAAAAACAGTAATAATGAGTCTTACTCTTGAGGCTCTGAGTGAACAGCTTGATATATTCAAAGGCTGTGCAAAAAATCAGAGTTCGGTTGCCGAACTTCTGCATATTACGGACGAACTGATTCAGTGTGATGTTTCATACAAAGAAATGAAAGACGCTGCACAGGAGTCGGGAAATAAAATTCTGATAAAAAAAGCAGATGAAATAGAGCTTATTGCAACTCTTTACGCCTCTTTGCTTACAGAAAAGTTTTCTGACGACAGATATATGATAAATGCGGCGGCAGAAATCATAGCAGAGAAAAAACTGTTTGAGGGTAAAACAGTTGTGCTTGATGAATTCACAGGTTTTACCGCACAGCAGAGTCTGATTCTTGCCGAAATTTTAAAACAGGCGGCTGAGGTATATGTTACTCAGTGTGCCGACAGTATAAAGGATTATTCTGAGGGAACAGGTGCGTTTTCATACGCGGTGGATAATATAAACAAACTGATTTCTCTTGCAAAACAGAATAATGTTTCCGTTGCTGAGCCTGTTGTGCTGAAAACAATAGTGCGAAAAACAAGTGAAGCCATATCATACCTTGAAAAAGGTTTTTACGAGCCGAGTCCCGATATTTTTGAGGGAAGTGCTCCCGAAGTCACAATTGCTGCCGCAAGAAATCTTTACGAAGAATGTGAATTTGCAGCAATGAGCGCAAAAAAACTTGTCCGTGAAAAAGGTCTGCGATACCGTGATATTGTTATTGTAAGCAGAAGTAACGATTACAACAGATATCTTCCTTTTGCGCTTAAAAAATATGATATCCCCGTTTTTGAAGATACACGCAGAAATCTCGGTGAAGAGATAATTGTAATTTACGCTTTGTATGCGCTTACACTTGCGGCAGAGGGTTTTACAACCGACTGTATGCTCCGTTATCTTAAAACATATATCGGTCCTCTTGATGAGGATGATATATCTCTTATTGAGAACTATGTTTTTATGTGGCAGATTGATTACAACGGATGGAAACGTGAGTGGACAGGTCACCCCGACGGGCTGGGAACAGAATTTGATGAAGATTCAAAGCAAAGGCTTGAGTATCTGAATAAAATCAGAAAAAAAGCAGTTATGCCCGTGCTCAGACTCAGGGAAAAAATAGAAGACTGCGACGGTTTCGGCTGCACAAAGGCTCTTTATGAGTTTCTTATTGAAACAAAGGCAGACAGAAATCTGCTTGAATTTGCCATGCAGCTTGAAAACGACTCTGCTGTTGAATGTGAGCGTTCATGGGATGAATTTATGTCTGTGCTCTCACTTCTTGCAGAGACAATAGGCGAAAGAAATCTTAAGCCGTCAAGGTATCTGGAGCTTTTCCGTATTATGATTGCATCTTCGGATATAGGTGATATTCCCGGCGGTCTTGATGAGATAACAGTCGGTGATGCGGAGAGAATCCGTGTTTCCGCAAAGAAAGCTCTGTTTATTGTGGGCGCAAATGAGGGTGTTTTCCCTGCCCCCGGAACGGAATCGTTTGTTCTTACGGATAATGAAAGACGTCTGTTCAAAAATCAGGGTGTTGAAATCGGAACAGACAGTATTGACGGTATGAGAAAAGAACGTCTCAGAGTTTATACAACGGTCAGTATCCCCTCGGATTATCTTTGTATTTCATATTCTGCAGGCAGTATCACCGGTGAGGAAAAAAGCCCCTCTGAAATTGTGCAAATGGCAAGCCGTATTCTGCCTGAGTGTAAAAAAGTTGATGTGTCACGGATAGATCCCGTGGAGAAAATCGAAAGCAGAAAGTCTGCTTTTGAAAGTGCGGCACTGCATTTTTATGAAAACAGCAGTTTTGCCGAATCTGTAAAAAAATATATTGCTCAGTCAGGTTCCTTTGCAGATATGCTTGCGGGAATTGAACATGCGGCAAATAAAGATGAAATAAGATTTGAAGACAGCGGTATTGCTGAAAATCTGTTCGGGAAAAATATGTATATCAGTCCCTCAAGGGTTGAAGAGTATTACAAATGCCCCTTCAAGTATTTCTGTAAGTACGGTCTTCGGGCATATCCCGTAAGCAAAGCTTCCTTTGACCCGAGACAGAACGGTCTGCTTATTCATTTTGTGCTTGAAAATCTTGTTAATGAATACGGCGGAGAAAAGCTGTTTTTAATGAATCCTCATGAACGCAGACTGGCTGTTTCTGCTGTTACTGACAAGTATATTGAAAAATTTGTAGGTGCCAGGGACAGTATTGAAAAAAGACTTCTTTATTCTCTTGAAAGATGTAAAAATACAATCTGCGAAATAATTGAAAGACTTGCTCCTAATTTCAGTGAGTGCAGTTTTGTTATCCGCGATGTTGAATTGCAGATAGGTAACGAATCTCAGGTAAAACCATATAAGATTGATATTCCCGGAGGCGGAAGTGTTATGCTGCACGGTGTTGTTGACCGTGTTGATACAATGACCGACGATGACGGAAAAACATATCTGCGAGTGCTCGATTACAAGTCGGGCAGTAAGGAATTCAAGCTCAATGATGTTTTGTCAGGGCTTAATATTCAGATGCTTGTTTATCTGATGTGTCTTTTTGAAAACGGAAAAGACCGTTACGGTGAGTTTGTTCCTGCAGGAATTTTATATATATCAGCAAAAGACGGTAAAAACAGTCTTGAAAGAAATGCTACTGACGAAGAGATTGCAAAAGAACGTACGAAACAGGGCAAAATGAACGGTATTGTTCTGGGTGAAGATGATGTTATCATTGCCATGGAGGGCAGAGGCTCAGGAGAAATGCTCAATGCCAAATTTGACAAAAACGGAAATGTCACCGGCAGTATATACAATCTGAACGGATTCAGGCTTCTTCACAATGCAGTTGATACAATAATCCGTGAAATGGCATCGTCTCTTCATGACGGTGTTGTTGATGCATTGCCCGTATCCGGAGGTTCCTATAAAAATATATGCAGTTATTGTGATTACAGGTATGTCTGCTGTCATGAAGAAACTGACGGCTGCAGAGAAATTTTTGACGGTGATGCATGGGAAGCATTGGAGGCGATGAACAATGGCTGAAACAAAATGGACAAAAGATCAGCAGAATGCAATTGATGCAAGGGGCGGAACGCTTCTTCTTTCTGCTGCCGCAGGTTCAGGTAAAACAGCTGTTCTTGTTGAGCGTATAATAAAACTTCTGACTGACGGTAATGATACCGTGGAGCCGGGACAGCTTCTTGTTGTAACTTTTACAAATGCAGCTGCAGCGGAAATGCGTTCAAGAATTTCTGCCGCTGTGGATAAGCTCATTGCGAACGAACCTTCAAACAGTTTTTACAGAAACATAAAAATGAAACTTCCCGAAGCAAAAATAACAACAATGGACTCATTTTGTATAAGTCTTGTAAGGGAAAACTTTCATGCGGCTGATATTGCGCCCGATTTTACTCTTCTTGAAACAGGAGAGGAACGAATTCTTATTTCAGAAGCAATGTCACGTATGCTTGAGCGTATGAGTAAAGAAAATCCCGAAATTTACAATCTGCTCAACACAATGACATCATATAACAAAGACGACGGTCAGCTTGCTGCAAAAATAGAAAGTCTTTATGATTTTTCACTCAGTCACCCCTTTGCTGAAAAATGGCTCAGTGATGTTGAAAATATGTATAACACCGATTCGGATATAAAAGATTCCCTTTGGGGCAGACTTATTCTCGAAGAGGCAGGTGTTATTACAGATTACTGTCTGGAGCTTCTGAGAAATGCAGTTTCTGATGTTATCGGCCATGAAGTGATGGAAGATAAATACAGGGGAGAACTCGAAAATAAACTGGAGCTTCTTGAAAAAACTGCAGATATCATAGAAACTGCAGGCTGGGATGAAATCTGTGACCATGTGCAGAATCTTGCATGGGGAAGACTTCCCACCGCTCCGAGGGGGTACGGTTCTGACCCCGTAAAGCTTTCTGCTGAGGGCAAATACAAAGAAGCAGGTTCCGCAGCAGCAAATCTCGGTAAAATTTTCTGCGCAACAACAAATGAGCATAAGGAAGATATGAGCAAACTCAGACCTGTCATAAAAGGTCTTGCGGATGCCGTGCGTGAGTTTGCAGGAATTTATGCTTCCCTCAAAAACGAAAGAAACAGTTATACATTTACCGATATTCTGCATTTTGCGCTGAAACTTCTTGTGAAAGAAGAGGACGGGCAGATTCAGAAAACCTCTCTTGCATATGATCTGCAGAGCAGATATTATGAAATTCTTATTGATGAATATCAGGACACAAATGAGGCTCAAGATATGCTGTTTACCGTTCTGTCTAAAAACGGTAACAATATGTTTATGGTCGGTGACGTGAAGCAGAGCATTTACCGTTTCCGTCTTGCCATGCCTGAAATTTTTATGAAAAAAAGCCGTGAATTCTGCGATTACGACGGGGTTAATTTTCCTGCAAAAATATTTCTCGGGCAGAATTTCAGAAGCCGTAAAGGTGTTCTTGACAATATAAACTTCCTTTTTAAAAATCTTATGTCTGATTATGCAGGTGAGATGGAATACACAGACAAAGATGCTCTTTATTATTCTGACGTTTATGAACAGGAGAGCAGTCAGCCTGATGTCAGTCTCAGATTTCTGACAGGGTCGTCAACAAATGATGAGGCTGAATATATTGCAGACCTTATTGAAAAAACGGTAGCTTCAGGAGTAACGGTTTCTTCAAAAGAAGGTGCAAGAGCTGTGCGTTACGGTGATTTCTGCATTCTTCTGCGCAGTCTCAAGGGAAAAGCAGAACTTTACGAAAATGCACTCAGACGCCGTAACATAAAAGTTATATACGAAAAGAAAACAAACCTCTTTGACACAACGGAAGCAGGCGTTTTTATGTCTCTTCTCAAGGTTATAAACAATCCTGCTGATGATGTATCAATGCTCTCTGTTATGTTTTCACCCCTTTACGGGTTTACGGCTGATGAATCGGCTCGGATAAAATTGCATGATAAAAAGCAAAATCTTTATTCGTGTCTCAAAGCTGATTCTCAGACAAATGAAAAAACTGCAAAACTGCTTAAAGATCTTAAGAGCTACAGACAGATGTCTGCCGTAATGCCCTTTGATCTTTTTGTAAGAACACTTCTTGAAACAACAGGTTATATGTCAATTGTAAGTGCGCTTGCAGGCGGTGAAGACAGAAAAATGAATCTTCTGCTGCTTTGTTCACTGGCATCTGACTATGCGGACAGAGGCGGCACGGGAATAGGCGGATTTATACGCTACATAAACACATCTGCCGAAAACGGTGCGGATATTGCCGCTGCAACATCGGGAACTTCCGATACAAATGCCGTGAGAATTATGAGTATTCATAAATCAAAAGGTCTTGAATTCCCTTATGTTATTCTTGCGGACTGCGGTAAGAGAATAAATAAGACAGATGCTTATGAAGATATGATAATAAGCCCCTCGGCAGGTGTGGGCATGGTTATTATCAATAATGAAAAGCTGCAGAAATATTCGTCTCTGGGACACATGGCGTCGAAACTTGCGGTAAAAAGGGCAACAATATCAGAAGAACTGAGAATTTTTTATGTTGCCATGACAAGAGCAAGGGAAAAGCTTATTGCTGTTTCTGCCGTCAATAATATAACAAATGAATTAAAAGGCACAGCTGTTGCTGTATCGCATAAAAAGATTTCACCTTATGCGGTTATAAACGCATCAACATATGTGCGTTGGCTTCTTCTCGGATATATGAAGCACCCGGACATGTATCCTCTTTTGTCGGAAAACGGATTTCAGACTCAGTTTGATTTTTCACAGGCGGACAGCCGTCTGTCCGTAGTTGTGCAGGAATCTCAGGAGGCTGAGGTTATTGATGCGGTACAGCAGGAAAATGCCGTTGCTGATGATGTTGTGATTGAACAGATCCGTCAGCGTGCGGAATTTGTTTATCCATATAACATTCCTGCAGATGCAAGACCTAAAAGAGTTGCGTCTGATTTTGAGAAAAAAATGTTCAATGAGCACTTTTTTGCAAAAAGTAAACCGTCTTTCCTTTGCGATGATAAGCTGACAGCCGCACAGGCAGGCACTGCGAATCATCTTTTTATGCAGAATTTCGATTTTGATTGTTCAGATATTGATGCAGAATGCGAAAGAATGGTTGCAAACGGGGAGCTTACTCGCGTTCAGGCAAATGCTGTGCGAAAAGATAAAATCAGAGCATTTATACTTTCTCCGATTTTTGAAAGAATCAGAAATGCAGATACTGTTTACAGAGAAAAAGATTTTACCGTGCAGGTAAGACTCGGTGATATATCTCCCGAGGCGGATGCAGGTGTTGCAGACGAAAAAATTCTTATTCTCGGCAAAGCTGACCTTGTCTTTGTTGAAAACGGTGAAGCAGTGATTGTGGATTACAAAACTGACCGTACAAAAACGCAGGAGGAATTTGTTTCTGCATATTCAGGTCAGCTTGATATGTACAGCCGTGCAATGGAACAGATTCTTGAACTGCCCGTAAAAGAAACGGTGATCTATTCTCTTGAACTTGAAAAAGAAATCAGAATAAAGTGAGTTAAAGTGCAAATTCAGTCCGCTGGATTTGCATTTTTTTCTTGCATTGATGTGTTTGCTGTGGTAATATATATTAGATATAATGTAATTAACGGAGCGATTGATATGAGTGTAAATCCTGTTGTTATTATTCCGGGTATTTGTCAGTCAAATCTTGTTGCATATGATGCAAACGGAAATAAAATAAAAAATGCCTGGCCTGTTGAAATAGATCAGAAGGCAATTATCAATGATTTAAAAGGCTCCCTGATGAAAATGATGCTTTTCAGAACAGACGGCGGTTTTTCTGATAAAGTGGCAGCTATTGTTGATGATGTTACAGAACTGTGGGCAGTAAATCCTGACGGTTCCAAAAAATACAGTATAAAACCCGTTTCTTACAGAAAGTCGCTTAATGAATGCACGGTAAATGAAAAGAAGTTTATTCTCGGCAATTTTCCGTTTTTGTCTTTGGGTGAAAAAATCGGTGAAGACAAAATATTTTACTTTGCATACGACTTTCTCGGTGATATAGGTGATACTGCGGCAGAACTTGATGCGTTCATCGGTTTTGTAAAGCAGAAAACCGCATGTGAAAAGGTAAATCTTGTTGCATACAGCACAGGCGGTGCAATAATTAAAGCATATCTTAAGGATTATGCTGTAAAATGTGACTGCGAAAAGATTGTTGATATTGCAGGTGTGCTTGACGGTTCTTCTCTTGTGGCAGATGTTTTTGAAAATAAGGTTAATTTCAATGATCCCATGTCCATAATCGCATCTGTGGGTGAAGATGTTTCTTCAATTGCGCCGATGATGGGTATGCTTCCCGTTGATGTTATAGAAAAGGTTATAAATAAATCGTTGGCTGTGCTCAGAAATAAAGTGCTTGATAACTGCACAACAGTATGGGCGCTTATCCCCGCAGGCAGATTTGAACAGATTTTTTCAGCTTGTAAGAAAAATGATATTTTTGCTCAGAAAGTCAGTGCTTTGCATGAATACTCTGTGAATTTCACAGCTGAGGCGGAAAAACTTGAAGCTTCCGGAATGAAATTCTATCAGCTTTGCGGTACTGATAAAAAGCTGCCTGTGTTTGCTCAGTCTTATGATATCTGTTCAGACGGAATGGTGGATACATCATCTGCTTCTTTAGGCGGAAAGTTCCCTGAAACAACATGGTATTTCAGCAATCAGGACCATCTTGAAGTGCTTCAGAATGATGTTATGATGTCTCTTGCAGAAAAAATTCTGTCAGGTGAGGCGGAAGATGTTGCTTCATCAGGCTATCCTGCAAAAAACGGTTCAAGAAATACAAAAACTCTCAGAACAAAACTTATTCCGAAAGCAAAAAGCATTATTGCTGCCACAGCAGACACTGAAAAGAAGGCTCAGCTTGAGGAATGTGTGGCGGAATATAACAGAATTCTTGCTGAAACTGTTATTGAGAACAACAGCAATATAAAACAGCTTGAAAGCAAGCTGAAATTACTTATAAAAGATTAACTCGGAGGAAAATATATGTCTGGTACGGAATATGCCATAAAGGTACGAAATTTAAGTAAATCATATGTAAAAGGGCGTCAGATTCTTGATGATGTTTCTTTTGATATCCCTGCAGGGAAAATTGTAGGTCTTCTCGGTCCCAACGGATGCGGTAAGACAACTCTTCTCAAAATTCTTTCAGGCTGTATCCATGATTACAGCGGAAAAATCATAATCAACGGAAATCCTCCCGGAGTTGTAACAAAGGCTACAACAGCTTTTCTTCCGGATACAACATATCTTTCTGATTATTTCAGAACAGTTGATGCCATTGATTATTTCAATGACTTCTTCCAGGATTTTGACAGAAATAAGGCTTTTGAATTTGTAGACCGTTTCGGACTTGATCCCAAACAGCAGATAAAAACAATGTCAAAGGGTATGCAGGAAAAAGTTCAGCTTCTTCTTATCATGTCACGAGCAGCAAGACTTTATCTTCTTGACGAACCTCTCGGTGGCGTGGACCCTGCGGCAAGAGAAAAAATTCTTAACCTGATTATGGAAAACTATGCAGAAAAATCAACACTTCTGCTTTCAACTCATATGGTTAACGATCTTGAATCAACATTCAATCATGTGCTTATTCTCGGTCACGGAAGAGTGCTTGTAAATACATCTGTTGATAATGTAAGAAAGAGCGGAAAAACACTTGAAGAAGTATTTAAGGAGGTAATCGGAAATGACTGGGAAATTGATTAAACACGAACTCAAAGCCGGTGCAAGAAGAATGGGCAATATTTATCTTGCAGCGCTTATTGCCTGCGGTGCAATGCTGTTTTCAGCATTTTTTAAAAGCGGATTCATGCGTTTTGTTTCTTCTGCCGCTGTTGTTATTGTTACTGCAGTTGCAGTTATCGTAACATTTGTTTCTGTTGTTTTCGGTGCAAATAAAAGCCTTTTCGGCAGGGAAGGATATCTGACTCAGACTCTGCCCGTAAGGACAAGTTCTCTGATTTTTGCAAAATGGTTTTCTGCATCAGTATGGGTTATTATAAGCTATGCTCTTGCGGCAGTTGCATTTGTTGCTATTTTTGTTTACTGGACAACCGAAAATCAGGAAGGTGCCCAGGTTTATGACATGTTGTATTCATTCCTGCAGGGCTTCGGTATTGGTGCGGAAGCAATATATCAGAAACATCTTGCCGTAATTGCGGTTGTAGGTCTTTTCAATGCTTGTATTTTTGTTATGTTTGTATTGTTTGCAATTACAATCTCAAACATAAGCCCTTTCCATAAACTTGGTTCATTCGGTGTTATTATTTATCTTGCACTTACAATTTTTGTAATTCAGGGTATGACATACGGACTCGAACAGATCTGTGATATTGTTCTTATTATTGATTCAACGGGAATGTCTATGACAGTTTCTCCCGAAGCAGTATTGCAGGCAAAAGCAGTCGGTGCAATGACAACAGGTCTTACCGGAGTATATTTCAAGGCAATTGTTACTGTATTCCTTTATATGCTCACTGTTCAGCTTACTGAATCAAAAATCAATCTGAAATAAGGGATCATTTATGCAGATAATTGATATTTCGAGAGATATTACGCGTTGCGAAATTTATCCGGGCGATCCCGATGTGAAACTTGAGGTTGTCAGCACCCTTGCAGGTGGTGACAACTGCAATCTTTCTGCCATTTATACAGGGCTTCATAACGGAACTCATGCAGATGCTCCGCTTCATTTTATTGACGGCGGAGATTCAATTGATAAGGCAGATCTGTCTGCTTATATCGGTGAATGCCATGTTGTTGAAGTTCCTGAAGGACCTGTTACGGGTGAGTATGTGAATGAGTATTTTCCCTCTGATGCAAAACGTATTCTTGTAAAAGGAAATGGAAAAGCATGGTTTATGGAAAGTGCTGCAGAGGAGCTTGTTTTCAGCGGTGTACGACTTATCGGAACAGATTCGCTATCTGTGGGAACCCACGGTTGTCAGACGGGACCGCATGTGGCTTTTCTTCGTGAAAAAGCTGCAATTCTTGAAAATCTTAATCTTGAAAATGTAAAACCGGGCAAATATTTTTTACTTGCCCAGCCTTTGAAAATAGGCGGTGCAGAGGCGGCTCCCGTAAGGGCTGTTCTTCTTGCTGACTTTATTTTCTGGAGCGGAAGTAAGGCGTAAACAATAATTTATCGAGGTATCCTCGATAAATTATTGAAAGAATAATGAATAATGAATAAAGAATAATGTTGGAAGGGGCAAGCCCCTTAAACCCCATTTTATAATCAAAGCCCGTAGGGCTTCCGATTTTATTATTTA
>JAZOUN010000064.1:0-12606 GCA_045658165.1 Acutalibacteraceae bacterium | reverse complement strand
CCTCATGGACTATGAGGTTGATAGGCTGCATGTGTAAGCGTGGTGACACGTTCAGCTAGGCAGTACTAATAGGTCGAGGGCTTGTCCTTTCTTCATTTGGTTCTAATACCACTTCTCCTTTGTTCAGTTTTGAGGGTGCATCCCTTATGTAAACCGTAGATTAAATCTACGGTTTTATTTTTTTTATAATAACTATTGACTCTCACCTTAACTTCAGGTTTATAATTCAGCATGTAAGGTACCTTAAAACGGAGGTGTTAAAATGAAGATTGGCGAATTTGCAAAATACTGCGGTACAAAAATCTCTGTTCTGCGTCATTATGACAGAGAAAAAATTCTGATTCCTGAGCGAATTGACACTTTTACGGGATACAGATATTATTCTCCCTTGCAGAAAACTATTTTTGACCGTATCAATGCTCTTAAAAACGCAGGCTTCACTTTACACGAAATCAGAAAAATTATTTCTTTTTCTTTGTCGGAAGAAGAAATAACTCAAATGTTTGCACGAAAAGCTGACGAGCTGAATAATGCAATCAGATTTCTTAAGGAGGCTGAACATATTATGTCAGAGTTAAATGTTATTTTTGAAAAAGATAAAGCAAAAATCAGGGTTATGCAGGGTGATGACATTGAAAATCTTTGTCGACAGCTTGATTCTTATATTAAAAATGCAGATTGTCAGCGAATTTCTCAATTTTCAGTCAATGAAAATGAAATTTCATGCCGTGTTGTGAAACTTGGTGATGAAACTGAATATGAAGACCCGATTATGCCCTTTATTGACGATAAACAAGTTATCGGAAAGTGGGAAGTTGTCGGAAATTATGCTGTCCGTGAAGATTTTGAAGCAGACCTGTTCAGTACAATGTCTTTCTACGGTGAGGATGTGAAGTATATTTATTTTTTGCCCAATGGAACGAAATATTGGTGTTTCTGTTGGACAAAAGGTTATTTTGTCGTTGACGGATACAGAATTAATCCAATATATAACCCTTATGAAATTGTGAAAAAGGATGACGGAGTCTATATGCTTATTAGTCTTCGTGAAAATGAGGCAATGCGTGGTGGTCAACCTACAATTCTTGCTCTTAGACAGATTGATAACAACGAATATACACCTGAAATGATTGCGAAAAAGGACGATATCGATAAACCTTTTGTTAATGATGAAAAAATTATCGGCAAATGGCGTGCATATTCATTCCTTGGCAATAAATCAGAGTTTCCTCAGCCTGAAGAAGATATTAATGATTTATATTTTAAGGAAATTGAGTTTTTCGCTGACGGAAATTGCAGATGTGTATATGAAGATGATATATTCGAGGGAACAGACACAATCTCGTGGACTAAAAATTACCTTCTTCGTAAATGGAATTGGTCTGCCTGTGAATACGAAATCAGGACACATAACGATATTGAATATATGATTATTGAGTGGAAGAGCGGTGATTACCGTTTCGGCGGATTCGATACAAATTATTATGTATTCGTAAGGTCATAACAAGAAGAACAGCACTTCGGTGCTGTTTTTTTGTTGTTGACAAAGTCACATTTTCACTATAGAATTATATTAGTAATACATTGGGGGGAAAGCGTTATGGTTAAACCTGACGGAAAGAACAGAATCTCAAAAATTGATACATATCTTAATGTCGCTGAGACATTTGCTTATAGAAGCACTTGCCTTAAACGTAAATACGGTGCTGTAATTGTTAAGGATGACACAGTTATTTCAACCGGTTATAACGGTTCACCACGCGGTTTTGAAAATTGCTGTGATGTGGGCGAATGTGAAAGAATCCGTCAGAATATGCATCAGGGCGAGGGCTACGGAATGTGTAAGGCAATTCATGCTGAGCAGAATGCACTTCTCAACTGTTCAAGAGATCTTACAATGGGTGCTGATATTTATCTTGCAGGTGTGAGTAATGACAATTCCGTTTATCGTGCTAAGCCTTGTCCCGTATGTGCAAGGCTGATAATTCAATCGGGTATTAATAATGTATATGTCCGTGTGGGTGAAAATGCCGATGAATACGAAGTTATTCCTGCCGAGAAACTTATATGGCATTTGTAATTGCTTTTCATTTTAATATTTTAATGATGAGATATCTTCATTTGAAGATGTCTCTTTTTTTTTGTGAATATTCAGGACATGATGTGAATATAGTTGAATGAAACCATCTGAAAAGGAGTCTGTAAAATGGAAAATGAAATAAAAACCGAAAAAGTTTTGCTCAAAAAAGAAAAACTTGCTCTGAATATTGAACAGCTTATAGAAAATGACCTTAGTCTGCCTGACTACTGCGGAGATATTGTAAAAATTCTCAGCTGTACGGCTCAGACAAATATTTTTTCAGGTTCAATTACCGGTGATAAAGCTGTTGTTGACGGAATGATTCTTATAAGAATGATTTATGTTGATTCTTCTGCAAAAACGGACGTTTACGAGATGAATTATCCTTTCAACAGAAGTGTTGATGTGAAAAACGCTGATGAAAAGGACATTGTGGATGTTACCTGCGTATCAGAGCAGATTTCCTGCAGGGCTGTAAATTCACGCAGGGCAGATGTCAGAGGTTCGGTAACTCTCAGAATCTGTGTAACCGGTACGGATGAATGTGATTTTCTCGTCAGTGCTCCCGAAGATTTCTGTCATACTCTTAAAACGTCGGCAAAGGGTAGTTTTCTTAAATGCTGTTTCCGAAAACCGTTCACATTGTCGGCTGAAACTGATTCCGATGACAAAATAAAAAATGCAAAAATTGTACGTACTTCCTGCATACCCATCGTCAATGAGGTCAAGACCATCAAAAATAAAATGATGATAAGAGGAAATATTGCCGCTGATATAACTATGCTCAATTCTTCCGGTAATTTTATTTCAGACAGAGTGAATATTCCGGTAAATCAGATTATTGATGCCGAGGGTGTGGACGATGAATCTGACTGCTGTGTGAATCTTAAAGTTCAGAGTGTTGATGCCCGTCTTGTACCCGATTCTCCGTCGGCTCCTGCTCATATCGAGGTCTCTGCCGTTACCTGCGCCTGTACTGATGTGTTCAGCAGAAAAGATATTACTGCCGTAACAGAAGCCTATTCTCCAAAATGCGAACTTATCTGCAAAACCGATAAAGTCAGATGCATTTCTTCCGTGGTACGTGTAAATGAAAATCATACAGTTACTGCAAAACATGATTTTTCGTCGGGTAAGGCTGTTGCTGTTTCTGACGTTGCCGTAAAAAAAATAAGATATACCGTGCATTCCGAAAACAATGCAGTTGTCCTCAAGGGAAATATTCATTTCGGTATTATTGTTGTGTCCGATGAAAGCGAAAAATTATATTTTGAAAGGATTTCTGATTTTGAATACAGAAAACAGACAAATGAGGATGTTCCTGATTATGAATTCAATCCTGTTGTTTCTCTCAATTCCCTTGATTTTTCCTTAAGTCCCGACGGCAATGCTGTTATCAATACTGAAATGAGAATCGATGGTTTTATATATCCGTCCTGCGAAATGACTGTAATTTCTGCTGTTGAAAAAGGTGAAGAACGAAAAACAAATACAGATGATTGTATTATTACGGTGTATTTTGCATCAAAGGGTGAGAGGCTCTGGGACATTGCAAAAGAGCATAATACCTCAGTTAAAATGCTGAGAGAACTCAACAGTATAAATGAAGATGTTCTTGAAAAAGACTGTATGCTTGTTTTTGACCGTGAATAAGGAGTGAGAATTATGGACAATACTCGAATTTATGAAGATATAAGAAAAAGAACACAGGGTGATATTTATATAGGCGTAGTAGGTCCGGTCAGAACGGGAAAATCAACTTTTATAAAAAAGTTTATGGAGACAATCGTTCTGCCTAACATGGATTCCGATGCTGTGAAAGAGAGGGCGGTAGATGAACTTCCTCAGTCCGCGGCAGGCAGAACAATAATGACAACGGAACCGAAATTTATTCCCGAACAGGCAGCAAAAGTTGAAATCAATAATAATGTGAATTTCAGAGTGCGCATGGTTGATTGCGTAGGGTATATTGTTCCCAGTTCTCTCGGCTATATTGAGGGCGAATCACCGAGAATGGTAAACACGCCTTGGTTCGAGGAAGAAATTCCGTTCAATATGGCAGCTGAAATCGGAACTCAGAAAGTTATAAGCGAACACTCAACAATAGGTCTTGTTGTTACAACCGATGCGAGTATAAGTGATATTCCCAGATATGAATATGAAGAAGCGGAAGAACGTGTAATAAGTGAACTCAAAGAAATGAACAAACCTTTTATTGTTCTGCTAAATTGTATGTATCCCGATTCACCGTCAGTTGCGGAAATGAGTGCTGCTCTGTCTGAAAAATATTCTGTTCCTGTTCTGCCTGTCAATTGTATTGATATAACGGAAAATGAAATTAAAGAAATTCTCCGCCGTGTGCTTATGGAATTCCCCGTAAGAGAAGTTGATGTGCATGTTCCGTCGTGGATGAAGTCTTTGGGTAATGAACATAAAATAAGAACAGAACTGATGAATGTTATAAAAAAACAAGGTGCAGGACTAAAGTGCATAAGAAATATAAATGAAATGTGCAGCAGTATTGCTCAGGAAGATTATATCGTAAATTGTGCCGTTTCAGATATAAGTCTCGGTGACGGCAAGGCGACATTAAAAGCTGATATAACAAATTCGGTTTTCTATGAAATCGTGACTGAAATCAGCGGTGTGGAAGTTACATCTGAAGCGCAGCTTATTTCAACTCTTTCTGAAATGTCACTTATTGCACAGAAATACAAACGTATCCGTTCGGCTCTTGATGAAGTGGATGCTACCGGTTACGGAATTGTAATGCCGACAATAGATGAACTGACTCTTGAAGAACCTGAAATTATGAAACAGGGCGGAAAATACGGAGTGCGTCTCAAGGCATCTGCTCCGTCAATACACATGATGAAAGCTACTATAAATACAGAAGTTGCACCTATTGTCGGTTCTGAAAGTCAGTCTGAGGAACTTGTTATGTATCTTCTTAATGAATTTCAGGAGAATCCTGCAAAAATATGGCAGTCCAACATTTTCGGAAAGTCGCTTGATGACCTTGTGAATGAGGGGCTGAAAAACAAACTTTATCATATGCCCACAGAGGCAAGAATGAAACTTCAGCAGACACTCGAACGCATAATAAATGAGGGTTGCAGCGGTTTACTGTGCATAATTATATAAAAGAAGAAGGACAGCGTTGCTGTCCTTCTGTTTGTATTGTCTTATTATTTGTACTGATAACATCTTACATAGTCAACAACCATGGATGCGGGGAGATGTTCGTTCTTAACAATGTTTTCGTCTACACCTACAGAAATAATAAGGTAAAGAGGAACTTCACATACACCGCCGAAAGATGTTCTTGCTGTTTCAATACCGTTTATATAGAAAATGTATTCTTCGCTGTTCCATTCAACACCGTATGTATTGAATTCTTCATAAGGGTTGTTCGCATAGAAAATTCCTGCGATTTCAGCTTTATGGTCTTCTTCATATGAATCAACATGAATTGTGTGATATACGGAGTTGAAAGTAGGATCAAACGGATCGTATTTTGTGTTTGTTTCAAGAACGTCAACTTCAGCGCCGGATACACCGCCGTCTGTATTATCATCCCACATGCCGTCAGTCAGAAGCCAGAATGCAGGATTGATACCTTCACCCTTGGGAAGTATACATCTGATTTCAAAATAGCCGTATGTCTGTTCATAACCTTTATGTCCTGCATCGTAATGCTTGTTGGGGTTTGTTTCCATTCCGTATGAATAGTAAGCAGGACCTGCGGGACCGTCTTCTTTATATTCAACAGTGATTTTGAGACAGCCGTCATCTGTAAAGCTTACCTGATCTCTGTTCCAGTATGCAGTGTCACGCAGCTGAGTGTCGTTTGCACCGTAAACATAGTGTCCCTGCCATACGTTTGTGTCAAAACCGTTGTCAAAATCGTCTTCCCATACAAGTTCAAATCTGCTCATATCAATACTTTCTTTGTAAGGTGTTACGGGTGTGTCAAAAATAAATGCACCGAAAAGCTGACCTAATGTAACAAAAAGTGCAATCACTTTTTTTAAGTCAAAATCTGCAAGAGCCTTTAAGATTTTTTCAATAACGGGAAAAATCTCACCCATTGCAGTAATCTGTCTTGTGGCGAAAAATTCTGATAAAAACTGCATAATTCTGCCTCCTTTTTTTCATTATATTTTAATTTTTAAGTAATTGCAATAGTGTAATTTTAAAACAGAAAAATAATTTGTTGAATGTATAAAAAACATGTATATTTTTTGTTTTATTTACTGTGTAAAGTGTAATTTTTTTAATTTGATATTGATTTTGCAATAAACATAATATATAATTACCATGTAAAATAGCCGTTATGTTTCAAAAAATATTTTTTTGATACAAATTTCTCAGAAAGGGGGCAAAAAAGAGTTATGAAAAAAGCATATGTCACACCTGATGTTGTTTTTGAAAGTTTTGAAATTACAGAGAGTATAGCTGCAGGTTGTACACTGATAAATTCTCATTTTGCTCCTTATGATTGCCCCGTTTTTGATGAAGAAATAGGTCTTGCATATTTTTCACAGCTGGGCACTTGTCACCTTACACCACCGGGCGGAAATGATTCAATCTGTTACCATGTTCCGGTAAATGACAATAATGTATATACATCATAAAATTTGTTTGCAGAGTGTTGAATACACTCTGTTTTTTTATAATGTTAACGAAAAAAGAACGGCTTCTTAACGAACGGTAAATTTGCTTTATTTATATTGACTTAATTCTTTTGCGAAATTATAATGAAATTGTCATTATTCAAAAGGAGGCTTTTATAATGAAGAAAAAAAGCGGAAAAATCATATTATCTGTTGTTATTGCAGTAATGGTAGTTATTGTTGCTGCACTTGCTGTTTTTCAGGGCGAAGCGAGAACATTGCTTTCTGTAAAGGAAGTGGGCGATACAGGAATTTATGAAGTCAATTATGCGGCGGATTATAAGCTTGATGAGCTTCTTGAATCAGGCGGTGCCGCAACGGAAGAACAGCTTGTTCAGTTTATTCTCAAAACAATGCTCAAGGGACTTCCCATAGAAGTGCCTTATGAAATTCCGAATCTAGCATGTTCAACATTTTTTGCAAAAACTCCTGAGAACGGTTATATTCTCGGCAGAAATCTCGATAATCAGACAACCGACCTTGCAGTTGTAAAAACATCACCCAAGGACGGCTACAGCTCAGTTTCTGTTGTAAACCTGAGTTTTCTCGGTTACAATGAAACATACACACCCGACAAACTTGCAGACCGAATAAACACCCTTGCAACTGCATATTTCCCCCTTGACGGTGTTAACGAAAAAGGTCTTGCGATAGGTGTTCTTCAGCTTCAGGCACCTGCAACTGCGCAGGATAACGGTAAACCCGATGTGGGTACAACACTTGCAATAAGAGCAATGCTTGATAATTGCAAAGATGTGGATGAAGCAATAAGTTTCCTTGAATCAGTTGATATGTATGCTGCGGCACAGGGTTGTTATCATTTCCAGATAGCCGATGCAAACGGTAAGAGCGTTGTTGTGTCTTATGTTGATAATGAAATGGTTGTAACGGAAGAAACAGACGGTTTTATTGCTGCTACAAATTTCTATCTTCACGATGTGCCTTTTGAGTATGAGAAACAGGGACTTGACAGATATGAAATTCTCAAAAATGAGCTTACTGAAAAGAAATCCGTTCTCTCTGCCGAAGAGGGTATGAATCTTCTTAATGCTGCCCGTATAACAGGGACTGATCCGGATGAAAAAGGCAGAGTTTACTCAACACAGTGGTCTGCAATATATGACCTTACAAATCCGTCACTCAGCCTTTGTGCAGATATGAACTATGAAGATGTTCATGTTTATTATCCCGATTGATTCCGATATTTTATAATACTTTCTTTTGCAGGGTGTTCATAAGGATGCCCGGTAAATTTTTTGTTCCAATAAACAATTTACAATTTACAATGTACAATGAAAAGATATCCCGTAGGGGCGATGATTCATCGCCCGGCACGAAGTGCAAACACCGAAGGTGTTTCAATGAAAAAGTTTATTGCAGATGAACGGTGTTTTACCGTTATTTGCCTTTGGCAAATCGGGCGTTGGGTCAACGGCCCCTACCGGTTGGAATTTTTAATCTGTCAGAGAAATAAGAATTTGTCAAAATAAAATAAATGCACAATAAAAAAAGGACGCAAAACGCGTCCTTACATTATATATAATAGCATATTACATTTACAGCTTCAATTAAACTCCTCATCACTGCATTTCAGCCCCTCAAAAAATCCTATTGATAGAGAATCATGTTGTTTAAGATCTACATATCGGTCATACATTGCACGGATTTTTACAAATTCAATCCGCTGATCTACATTCAGATGATCCATAAACTCCTTTTCTTTTATAAGAATGTCATTATATAGTTTATCAGCATCGTAGTATCTGCTTTGCCTGAAAAACGCTTTCAATGCCGCTTCAATGTTTTCATCTGTGTAGTTGTCGTTCATGTAAATTCTCCTGACAATAAAAAAGGTGTACAGCCGAAGCTATACACCATAAAAACGTATGCCTCGTCTGACGCCAATCAAAACCATACTTTCCACAAAATTGAAGCAAAGTAAATTAAAGCATACGCTTTTTACAAAAGTAAAAAACATAGCTTCTCATTTGGGAAAATATTTGGTTTTTGATTGGCATTTTTAGTTTATCATCATATTTAAAAAAAATCAAGGATTTACACATAAAATCTATGTGTAAAAAAAATATATATACATATCCTTGATTAATTCGATATATCATGAAAATAAAAAAGTGCGCAACCGAAGCCACGCACCGAAAACCGCAAACTCCGATTGTTGTCACACAAACTTTGCTTAATCACGAGGAACGCAAAAACAGAGATTGCATTTTTACCAAAGATAGATAAAAACACATACCTCGAAATTAAGCGTTATTTAGTTTGTGTGACGATATTAGTTTATCATCATATTTAAAAAAAATCAAGGATTTCTGCATAAAATCTCACTGCAGAAATTGTCAGTGAAATCGGAAGTTGCAATTGAATAAGATTGTTGCAGTTGAACGGTGTTCCACCGTTATTGCTCGTTACACTACGCAATCGGGCGTTGGGTCAACGCCCCTACCGATTGGAATTTTTAATCAGGCAGGTAAACAATAATTTATCGGGAGCTTTCAATGAACAATTTACAAATTACAATGTACAATGATTCGCAAAAAGCGCCTGTATCGTTACAACTGCACAATTGTAAATTATACATTGTTAATTAATCCGCAATTTTTATCTGTCCTTAGTAACCATGCCCATCTGATGACAGTTATTTTGCGGATTGTTGTTTTGCAAAAATCTCGGAAACTGTTGAAAAATGATAAAAAAAGTGATATTATTAATAAAATACTATTATTAACGGAGATGGAATTATGGAAAAGAAACTTGTTTATGACATCCATGACAAACCAAAATTTACACATCTTATAGTTCTTGCTCTTCAGCAGGTACTTGCAATTCTTGCGGCAACAATAGCTGTTCCCACAATTATCGGCTTGCCCACACAGATTCCTGCAGCTATTCTCGGTGCAGGTGTAGGTACTCTTGTTTACCAGCTTTTCACTAAGTTCAAAAGCCCTGTTTTCCTCGGCAGTTCATTCGCGTTCCTCAGCTCACTTGGTGTTGCTATATCTTTCGGTTACTGCGGTATTATTCTCGGCTCTGTTGTTGCAGGTCTTGTATATGTTGTTATTGCAGTTGTAATTCATTTTACAGGTACTGCATGGGTAGACAAACTTATGCCTCCCATTATCATAGGACCCACAGTTGCACTTATCGGTCTTTCTCTTGCAGGAAATGCAATGGGTGATATGGTAACAGCTAATTCATCAGCACTTTTTTCATCATACAACCTTGTATCATTGCTTTGCGGTTTTGTTGCATTTTTTGTTATCATTATCTGTTCAACACAGAAACGCAAACAGACTCCCAGACTTATTCCTTTCATACTCGGTATAGCAGCAGGTTATGCAGTTGCAGCTGTTTTTACATTAATCGGTATGGCAACAGGTTCAGATTACCTTATGATAATCAACTTCCAGCCTCTTATTGATAATTTTGTTGCTGCAGACGGTACATTCAAAGGTGTTTCTGCATTTTTCAGTTTCCCCAACTTTGCTCTTCTCGGTGCAATCAAGGAGCTTATGTCAGGTAACATGTCAGCAGAAATTCTTGCTGCAAACGAAAATGCAACTCTTCTCAATCTCGGTGGTGTTGTAGAAGTTGTTATTGCATTTATGCCCGTTGCACTTGTTGTTTTTGCAGAACATATTGCAGACCACAAAAACCTTTCATCAATAATTGACAAAGACCTCATAAAAGAACCCGGCCTTAAGAGAACACTTCTCGGTGACGGTGTCGGTTCAATTGCAGGTACATTATTCGGAATCTGCCCCAACACAACTTACGGTGAATCAGTAGGCTGTGTTGCTATCACAAAAAATGCATCTGTTGTTACAATCACAACAACAGCATTCATGTGTATTTTCCTTTCATTCTTCAGTCCTCTTACAGCACTTCTTCAGACAATTCCTTCTTGTGTAATGGGCGGTGTATGTCTTACACTTTACGGATTTATCGCTGTTTCAGGTCTTAAGATGTTCAAGGATCTTGACCTTTCAGACGATAAGAATCTTTTTGTTGTTGCATCAATTCTCATTTCAGGTATCGGCGGACTTGTAATTAAAATTCCCTATGCACTTGCAGCAGACGGAACAATCGCAAATTACATCCAGATAACATCTATTGCAACGGCACTCATTATAGGTATTGTTACAAATGCCGTACTTACAAAAGTTAAAAATTCAAAGTAATCCCCGAGGTGCACACAAATGAAAAATTATGATAATGTAACCATTTTCGACCATCCTCTTGTTAATCATAAAATTGCAATTCTGCGAAATGAAAAAACAAGCATGAAGGAATTCCGTGAACTTATCGAAGAAATAACAACACTTATGACATTTGTGTGTCTTAAAGACGGTGTTCCCACTGTTGAATGTGAAGTGAAAACACCTCTTGAAGTATGCACACAGAAAATGGTAAAGGATAATGCAATTGCAGTTGTGCCTATTCTTCGTGCTGGTCTCGGCATGGTAAACGGTGTTCATGTTCTTTTCCCCTCAGCAAAGGTAGGTCATATCGGTCTTTACCGCGATGAGGAAACTCTTGAACCCTGCGAATATTATTGCAAACTGCCTGAAAATATTGAAGATAAGCTTGTTCTTCTTCTCGATCCCATGCTTGCAACAGGTGGCAGTGCATGTGATGCAATAGCAATGCTCAAGAAACACGGTTGTAAAAACATCAAGTTTATGGCAATTATCGGCTCACCCGAAGGTGTTACACGTGTGGCAGAGGCTCATCCCGATGTTCAGATTTTCGTTTCAACTCTTGACAGAGGTCTTAACGAAAACGGCTACATCCTTCCCGGTCTCGGTGACGCAGGCGACAGACTTTTCGGCACAAAATAATCTTGAATATATGAATTTCCGGCCCTCTGCTGCAATGTCAGTCAGAGGGTGTTTTTTGTTGTTTTTTTTTGTTTTTGCTCTTGCAAAATTCTTTTATGAAATATATAATAAAAATATAAAATTCTGTTAAATATGTGACAGAAAATAAATATCTGAAGGTGATTAAATGTCTTCACGCATTATTGCTGCACTGATGAGTTTTATTTCTGTGATAACAGGTCTGTTCTCACAATTCGGTGCTGAAATTCAGTTTAAAAATGAACTTTCAAAAGGGAATTACGAAAGTCCATATATTGTAAGACCTCTTGATGATGTAACAGTAAACGGTGTATCAATTGACGGATTCAGTGTTGTTACGCCCGACGGTGCTTTGTACGAAAATGCTGCAGACACTCTCTGTGATGAACTTTATGAAGCTTGCGGTAAAAAGATTTCGTCAGCAGACACATCAGAAAAAGCATTTATCATTGTTCAGGAGCTTAATGATGCAGACAGTTTTACTCTTAAGGTTGAAAACGGCAATGTTTATATCTCAGGTAGTAAAAAAACAGGTATTTCAAGAGGTATAACAGCTTTTGCAAATGAAGTTATTCTCGGTGCAGATACAGTTTTTGATTTTGCTGATGGCTATGAGTATACAAAAACTTTCACAGATTATGTAACATACGAAGATTTCGGTGCAGTGGGTGACGGCAAGGCAGATGACCTTGAAGCAATTGTAAAGACTCACGAATATGCAAACGCAAATTCTCTTACAGTTTTTGCAAACGAAACTGCAACATATTACATCGGCGGTGCAAACAAAACTGCAACGGTAAAAACAGATACAGACTGGTCAACAGCAAGATTTGTAATTGATGACACAAATGTTGCAAACAGAAGTTCATGGATATTCAATATTGCTCCTTCACAGGGTTCAGTCAATATTACAGACAAGGAAGTCGGAGGCCAAGCGGTCTTAGGAAGACAAGCTTTATAGTCAACTCCTTGG
>JAZOUN010000063.1:0-6756 GCA_045658165.1 Acutalibacteraceae bacterium | reverse complement strand
CTTTTCGATACCGAGGATGAGCATATGTTCAGCCATCCAGCCTTCGTTCTTACCCTGGTTTGAAGCGATTCTGAGAGCGAAGCACTTTTTACCGAGAAGAACGTTTCCGCCGTAACCTGAGTTAACTGAAATGATTGTGTTGTCCTGGGGGAAGTGACAAATCCATCTCTTTTCCTGATCGATGTCACACTTGCAATGAAGACCACGAACCCAGTCATTGCTGTCGCCAAGAGCTTCAAGAACGTGCTTGCCGACTCTTGTCATGATGATCATGTTAAGAACAACATATATTGAGTCTGTAAGTTCGATACCAGCCTTTGAGAAGGGTGAACCAACAGGACCCATTGAGTAAGGGATAACGTACATTGTTCTGCCCTTGTAGCTGTCCTTAGCAATATCATAAAGCATTTCGTAGCACTTTGAGGGCTCCATCCAATGGTTTGTGGGGCCTGCTTCTTCTTCTGTAGGAGTACAGATAAGAGTTCTGTCTTCTACACGTGCAACGTCGTTGGGCTTTGTTCTGTGAAGATAGCATTCGGGAAGAAGTTCATCATTAAGCTTGATCATTTCGCCTGTAGCACAAGCTTCTGCACGAAGTGCATCGATCTGCTCTTTTGAACCGTCGATCCATACGATTTTGTCGGGGTTTACAAGTTCTGCTTTTTCTTTGATCCATTCAAGAATGGACTTGTTTGTTGTAAGCTCCATTATTATTTCTCCTTTTTTGGATTAATTTACAAATTATTTTGCGCAAATTGAACAATTTTTAGTCAAGATTTTTGTAAGACTAAAAATTGACCAAAAACATAATTAATATAACATTATTCAGGATTTTTGTCAATACCCAATGATGCAATTGCATTAAGATTTTCTTTAGCAATATGACCTGCTTTATACTCGTAATATGCCTGAGAACCGACCATAGCTGCATTATCTCCGCAAAGCGACATTTCCGGCATAAAAAGCTCAAAGTCATTCTTATTGCAAAGCTTTTCAAGTTCACGTCTTAAAACTGAATTTGCAGACACACCACCGGCAACAACAATCTTTTTCTGACCTGTCATTTCAGCAGCTTTAAACAGATTTTCTGTAAGACAGTCAACAACAGCCTTTATATATGATGCACCAAGATCTACAATATTTATAGATTCTCCTTTTTGAGAAGCATTATGAATAATATTGACAACGGATGTCTTAAGACCTGAAAAACTGAAATCAAGAGGTGAACCTTCAATTCTCGGATGAGGAAATTTAAATGCAGAATCGTTTCCGTCTTTAGCAACCTTATCAAGGTTTGCGCCGCCTGGATAAGGCAATCCCATTGCTCTTGCAGCTTTGTCAAGACACTCTCCTGCTGCATCATCTCGGGTTCTTCCTATAATTTCAAATTCAGTATAGCTTTTTACATTTATAATATGACTATGACCGCCTGAAACAACAAGAGCAAGAAACGGCGGTTCAAGTTCAGGATGAGATATAAAATTTGCTGCAATATGTGAACGAAGATGATGAACAGGAATAAGAGGTTTACTTGTTGCAAAAGAAAGACCTTTTGCATAATTAACACCTACAAGCAAAGCACCGATAAGTCCCGGTGCATAGGTTACAGCGATTGCATCAATATCATCATATGTACAATCAGCATCTTTCAATGCTTTTTCCACAACCCATGATATATTTTCAGAATGTCGTCTTGAAGCAATTTCAGGAACAACACCGCCATATATTTTGTGTTCTTCAACCTGTGATGAAATAACAGTGGACAGAACTTTTCTGCCGTCTTCAACAACAGCTGCCGCAGTCTCATCACATGAAGACTCAATAGAAATTATTTTCATTTAAATACTCCTCTCCGACAAAATATTTTGTCATAATGTAAGCATCTTCAATCGGTTTTGAATAAAAGTTCTTACGGACCCCGAGATTTTTAAAGCCATGTTTTTTATATAGATTCTGTGCAGGCAGATTAGACAATCTTACCTCAAGTGTAAGCATTATAGCACCAAGATAACTGCACAAATCACACATCATTTCTATAAGCCTGTCTGCGACACCTCGTCTTCGCATGACAGAATCCACCGCAATTGTTCCGACGTACATTTCATCAACAATATAATCACAGCAGATATAGCCTACAGGTTTATTAAGATATTTGACAGTAAAACTTCTTGAATAATTTTTTGATAAATGTGATATAAAAGAATTCTCACTCCATGGCTCGGAAAAACATTCTTTTTCAATTTCTGCAACTACAGGCACATCTTCATACTCCATAAGCTGAGTAGAGAAAAATAAATCAGATTCAAGAATACCATCAATTGCATCAGATATCTCCTGCATACATTTATCATATTCTGTTTGATCCTTACCATACGGATCATCAATACCATTACCGAGAAGATATGTCTTTTCAGGCTCAACAGCAAGTAAAATATCGTATTGTTCATGTGACATACAAAAAATATAATCAGAATCTTTTACTATCTGAGCCGAAATTGACTGCGATTTGTGAGATGATATGTCAATACCGATTTTCTCCATTGCAACAACCGATTTTTCACTTACAGGAGTACCGTCTGATGCAGCCATTCCAAAACTGTACACATTATAATAATTTCTGAAATGCATAGTTTTATAACGAAACAGATACTCCGCCATAGGGCTTCTGCAAGTGTTACCCGTGCAAACAAACAATATATTCATGATTTTCACCCCTTAGCATCAAACCATGACTTACCTGTGTGGGCATCGACTGAAAGTTTAACCTGCATTTTAACTGCATTTTCCATTTCTTCTTGAAGTATTGCAACAGCCTTAGCACTTTCTGATTCAGGAGCCTCAATAATAAGTTCATCATGAACCTGCATAATTAATCTTGATTGCATATTTTCATCCCTGAGACGATTATAAACTTTTACCATAGCAATTTTGATTATATCCGCAGCAGTACCCTGAATGGGCATATTTCTTGCAACTCTTTCTCCGAAAGCCCTTTGTATTCCATTGGATGAAGAAAGTTCGGGAAGATAACGTCTTCGGTTGAATAATGTTGTAACATAACCTTTTTCCTTAGCATCAATTACAACATTTTCCATGTATTTATTTACGCCTGAATAATGACCGAGATAGTTTTCGATATATTTTTTTGCTTCGTATACTGACACTTTAATGTCTTTACTCAAAGAAAAGGCACCTATTCCGTAAACTATACCAAAATTTACGGCTTTGGCTCTGCTTCGCATGAGAGGAGTTACCATTTCAAGAGGCATATTGAATACCTGAGAGGCTGTTATTGTATGAATATCATCCTCATTATTGAATGCGGCAATCATATTTTCATCTTCTGCAACTGCAGCAAGAACGCGAAGCTCAATCTGTGAGTAGTCGGCATCTACAAGAACACATCCCTCTTCACTGATAAAAAACTTTCTGAGTTCCCTGCCTAATTCCTGTCTTACCGGTATATTCTGAAGATTCGGCTCTGTTGAAGACAATCTGCCTGTTCGAGTTTCCGTCTGCTGAAATGTTGAATGAATTCGACCATCTGATGAAACAACTTTAAGTAAACCGTCACAATAAGTCGATTTAAGCTTCTGAATAGTTCTGTATTCAAGAATAGACGAAACAATCGGATGCTCATCATACAGACTTTCAAGCACTTCTGCATTTGTTGAATAACCTGTTTTTGTTTTCTTTTTAACAGGAAGATTTAATTTTTCAAAAAGAACAACACCAAGCTGTTTAGGAGAATTAAGATTGAACTCCTCACCTGAATAACTGTAAATTGTTTCAATCAATTCATTGAGCTTTGCTTCAAGCATTAACCCGTACTCATGAATACCTGCAAAATCAACCTTAAACCCGTGCAATTCCATTGAAGAAAGAACTTCCGCAAGCGGAATCTCAATTTCTGTAAGCAATTCAGATTCACCATTCTGATCAATTGCCTCGCTAAGTTTTTTACTCAATTCCCTGATTAATGCACAATCACGGACAAAAACATCATCACTTTCTGTTTCAATTGCTATCCTGTAGCTTTCTGACAATACCGAAACTGAATAATCAGACGAGTTAGGATTGAGCAGATAACCTGCAAGAAGCACATCAAAAGCAATATTTTTAACGTTTATACTGTTTTTGATACAATAGGCATATAATGACTTACAGTCAAATGTATATTTGCCGATTTTTTCATCTTCTAACAAACCTACAATTTTGCAAAAATCTATCACTGTGACTTTATCATTCAGATTTATATAAGCTTTTGAATAATCAGCATTACAAACGAAATACATTTCTGAATTATCTTTTACAAAATCGAGAACAACTGACTCTTCAAGCTCAACTTCATCAACTTTTACTGTTGATTCAGAGGAATCAACTATAACAACATCACGAAGTCCGAGTTTATCAATAAACTTCTGCATTTCAAGATCAGTAAGAATAGCTTTTACTTTCTGTTCATCCATTTCCCCCTGAACATATAATGAATAATCAGTTTCAACAGGAGCTTCAGTGCTGATAGTACCCAACTGACGGCTGACAAATGCCATTTCTTTTCCGTTTATAAGTTTTGTTTTTACAGATGCGGTAAGATCAAGAGTATCGAGATTATCATAAATAAAATCAATCGATTCATATTTTTTTATAAGATCAGTTGCTGTTTTTTCACCAATCCCCTGTACACCGGGTATATTATCAGATGTATCACCCATCAGAGCTTTTACTTCAATAAGCTTTAATGGTTCTACGCCTTTATCTTCAATAATCTTATCAACGTTATAAACAACAGTTTCAGTACGGCCGCCTTTCGGAGCCGCAAGAAGTACATTGACATTTTCGTCCACAAGCTGAAGTGAGTCTCTGTCACCGGTTGCAATATAACAGAAATCAGAAGCATTGCATTTTTTAGCAAGGGTTCCGATGATATCATCAGCCTCCCAACCGGGACATTCTATAATCTTATAACCCATTGCAGACAAAAGTTCCTTAAGGACAGGCATCTGCTGAGCAAGTTCTTCAGGCATACCTTTTCTGTTACCTTTGTATTCAGAATACATCTCATGTCTGAATGTAGGTGCATGAACATCAAAAGCAATGGCCACTGCTTCAGGTTTATATGTTTCTGAAAGTGAAAACAGAATATTAATAAAACCGAAAATTCCGTTTGTAAACTTACCGTCTTTGGTTGAAAGTGTTTTTATACCGTAAAAAGCACGGTTTACTATACTGTTACCATCTAAAACAAGTAATTTCATAACTGATCTTTTCCTTCCGGAGCACAAAATTAACTATTTTAATAAGTATAACACATTTTTGCAAAAAAGTAATGCAATTATAAAAAAAATGTGATAAAATAGTAAAAAAAATTTAAGGTTGATTAAAGATGTATATCGGAAATGTAGAAATAGATAAAACTGCCGCACTTGCTCCAATGGCAGGTGTTGCAGACAAAACATTCAGAGAATTGTGCAAGGACTTTGGTGCCGCATATACCGTAAGTGAAATGGTAAGTGCCAAAGGTGTTTCAATGGGTGATAAAAAATCAAGTGAACTGATGTTTATTTCTGAAAAAGAACATCCGTCTGCAATACAGATTTTCGGAAATGAACCTGAAACAATGGCCGTTGCCGCAAAATCTGCAGAATTGATGAAAGCTGACATAATTGATATCAATATGGGTTGTCCTGCTCCGAAGATCATCAAAGGCGGTGCAGGAAGCAAACTGATGCAGACACCTGAACTTGCAGGAAAAATCATAAAAGCCGTTTGCGAATCAACAAAACTTCCGGTAACAGTCAAAATCAGAACCGGCTGGGATTCTAATTCTATAAATTGTATTGATATGGCAAAAATTGCTGAGAAGAATGGCGCAGCAGCTGTTACCGTTCACGGCCGTACAAAAGAACAGATGTATGCTCCTCCCGTAAATACAGAGCTTATAAGAAAAGTCAAAGAATCTGTTTCAATACCTGTTATAGGCAACGGAGATATAACCGATATTTTTTCAGCTGCACAGATGTACGAAACAACGGGCTGTGATTTGATTATGGTCGGCAGAGGAGCACTCGGAAAACCATGGTTATTTCAGCAGATTTCCGCATATATGAAAAATGAAGTTATTTTGCCCGAACCTCCTGTTTCACAGAGAATGCTCATAATGTTAAAACATATTGAGAATATCTGTAATGAACGAGGCGTTAACATCGGTATAAGAGAAGCAAGAAAACACGCATTGTGGTATACCAAAGGTCTAAGGGGTGCAACCGAATACAGAAGACAAATGTCAAATCTTGAAAGTATAGAACAATTACAGGAAATTGCATTCAGAATCACAAAAGAAAATGAATAAACAAAATGCCGATACAAATTGTATCGGCATTAATTTTTTTATTAAAAAGATTTATTTTTTTGCATTGAGTTTTCTCTGTGCAATTTCATCAACCATTTCTTTCTGACGTTTTTCAGTGATGGTATAGAAGAACATAGGGACTGCACAAGCAAACATACTTACAATACCTGAAATAATGAGAACATTCCAGAGTGCCTGGGGATCTTCAACTTCATATGTTCTGGCATTGATACCTGCAATGCTCATAGAAAGAACACCGATAAATGCACCTACAGCCATACCGATCTTATTGATAAGTGTCTGCATAGCAAAACAGATACCTTCGCCTCTTTCACCTGTTTTCCATTCAAGGTAATCAACAGTATCAAAGTCGGATCGTAGCCATGTCGTTCTGTGAGCCAAGG
>JAZOUN010000062.1:0-21464 GCA_045658165.1 Acutalibacteraceae bacterium | reverse complement strand
CATTGATACAGCTGTTGTTACGTCCTGGTATGATGATACTGTTGATACGCCTTCAACACCTACTCTACCTGCACACTGAAGATAGAGACGATATGCTGTTGTACCTTCGGGAGCATATACCCATACGCCGATAGCTGTGGGTGAGCCTTCATATCTGTATGTGGGAGTTGTTTCACGGATATAGAAGTTAGCGTTCTTCTGGAAGTTGTAGTTTGCATAGTCAAACTGAATTCTGAGTGACTGCCCACCGAAACGTACGGGCTCACCGTCTTCTGCGGAAACAACATCCAGCTTTGCTGCTGTATTGTCGGTATCACCAACACCGGCATTGGGCCATACATAAAGAGGAATATCCTGTTCATAGAGAGCAGTTGAAAGATCACCTCTTGATGCATAACCTGCATTTGCAGGACGACCTGTTTCTTCATCACCAGCAAGCCATGTTGCTGAATATGTAGGGAATGTAAATGATGAAACGTAGTTGGGAGCATCCTTGTTTTCTTCACCTGTTACGTATTCAAAATCGTGAAGAACAATCTGCTTTGAACCTACGAATACTGTAAGGTCAAGTGAAAGTTCAGGCTTGCATGCAAGAGTTGCACCGATTGTTGTATTGTATGCATTCTCTTCTGCGCCTGTGAATGTAAGACCGTCGAATGTACCTGCAATACCGTTTACATCCACATTTTTATACTTTGAGTAATAAGCAACAACTTCGTCTTCTACAAGACCATCAAGCTTGTATGAGATGAGGTAGTCGATTTTGTATTTGGAGCCTTTGTCAGGAGTTGCAGCAAGGAAGTCAAGTACAATATAATCCTCAGCTCTGGGGATATAATCTGTAACCTGTGTGGGCTGGAATCTGTCCTTTGTGCCGTAAGTTTTGTTCAGAAGATATTTTTCATCAAATTTATCCTTATAGAAATAAGCATAGATTCTGTTAGCATCTTCCTGATACTCACTGGTAAAGATATCCCATTCAATATCGCCAGCCTTCATGATGACTTCTCTGTCATCATACTTTGCAACGATACCGAAGTCTGTTGTTACACCGGGGCCTACTGCCTGCTCTGTACTTGCAACATAGAGTTCATCGGGTATAACGATTGAAACTGATGTTGAGCCCTTTACTGTTTCACCCACAATGTAGTTTACAACTACCTCGCCTGTGAAACCTTCTGCCGCTGTGAATACACCCGTTGCAGCGTCAATTGTACCTGCAGATTCATCTGCAAGTGCAAAGAAACCGTTTTCGGGAAGCTGAGCTGCTGCACCTGCACCGTCAACAGCTGTAGCTGTAAATTCAACAGTTGAACCGGGTGTGTAAAGCTTGTTTACAGGAGCAAGGTTAGCATGATCAAACTCACCGTCGGGAGTTGCATTTGTGTAAACGAGAAGTGATGAAGAAACAATTCTTTCAACACCGTCTGAGGGGCTGTTTCTTACTGAAAGAGCAGATTCACCCTCACGCTGTGAAACGATTGTTGCTGAGCCGCCGCCGTCAACCTGAATAGCTGTAACACAGCCGAGTGAAAGCATCTGCTGAGCATTTTCTTCGAATGTCTGACCGCATGATGAGGGAGCCTGACGACCGTCGGCTGTTACAAGGATAACCTTGCCCTCTGCTGTGATACCGATTGAGGTTCTGGGGAACTTGTCCTTGTTTTCTTTGATGTTGGGATTGATGATACCGTCTTCAACGAGAATAACGCTACCGCCAACAACTTCCTTTGCATTTGCAGGGATTGCGCCCTTGCCGATAACAGCTGTGCCGTCATTAAGAATAGCAAAGTATGAGCTGTTGCTGCCCTTCTTTGTCTCGTTATACTTTATACCGTTCATAACGAGAGAACCCATGGGAGCACCGGTCTGCATGTTGAAGAAGTCACAGTTGATACCGCCGACAACCTCAAAATGAGTTTCACCCTTTGTCTTATAATAGGTTTCTGCCGCTATTGCCTGGTCACGAACAGTCTGCATACCCCATTCTGCTGTGGGAGCAAGATCGTTCATGTAGTTCTTGTAGCTGGCAATAAGACCTACATTGGGATTTGACAGGTCGATTTCAAGCGCATAAGCCTGCACCTGATTTGAACCGTCTTTGTTATGTGTAATAATGTGAGATTCTGTGATGCCGGGGGCAACTGCATAATCTGTTTTTGAGGTAAGCTTGGTGTTTGAACCAATGTTTGCCTTGTCAACAGTAAGAGCTGTTGCTGTGTAGGACATCATAGGAGTCATTACTGAAAACAGCATTGCCAATGTAAGAAGCAATGCAAGACCTGATTTAAGTCTCATTTTTGTTCTCATAATTCATCTTTCCTTTCCCTATATATTATATGTATATAGATATACGACTTTATTATAGTGCACTTAAAGAAAAAAGTCAACAATAAATATATTCTCAAATTGTAAATTTTTATGCAATAATTGCAAGTGTTTATACAATTCAGAGTAACAAAAAAAAGACGGCAAGCCGTCTTTTTTTGATTTTTTACATATATTTACTTCTGTTTTACAGCCTTACTGAAATTCAGTTCATTAAGCAATGCACATCCGAGAACAAGAACAGCACCGATTATACCGTAAATATCCGGTTTTTCTTTAAGAATTACAGCAGAAAGAATAATTGCAACTGCAGGATCGATATAACTGAAAATTGCAACTGTCTGCGCCTTAAGATCTTTCATTGAATTAAAATACATAACATATGCAATGCCTGTATGAATTATACCCGTTATGAGAAGCATAACCACAGTAAGAGGTGTTGTTTCTAATGATGTTATGTCTTCCGTTATAAGAAAATACGGCAACACCACAACAGCAGCAGCACCGAGCTGCATTGTTGTTTTTTCATATGCCGAGATTTCGCCCAACTTTTTATTAAGTATGATTACAGTTGCATAAAGCACAGCTGCACCCAGACCGAAAAGAATACCTTTCATTTCTTCAGCAGGAGGCATTCCGTTTTTTATCACGCCCGAAACAAAAAACATACCCGTAAGCGCACCTGCAAGACAGAAAATCTGTTTTACCGTCAGCTTTTCCTTAAGAAACAGGGGTGAGGCAAGCATTACAAAGAATGGAGCGAGATAATATGTCAGAGTTGCTGTTGCAACTGTCGTATAGTTATATGCTTCAAAAAGGAATATCCAGTTGAAGCCTATTGCAGCTCCGGAAAAAAGAAGAATCAGAAGATTGTTTCTGATATTTTTCCATGAAATTTTTGTTCTTGTCACAAGCATCACAACAAGCAAAAAAAACATACCGATAAGACCTCTTGCAAAGGATATTATGCTGGAGGGCATCGGTATGTATCTTACAAATATTCCGATACTGCTGAAAATAAGCATCGATGTTGTGAGCTGTAACTTTGATTTTACAGCAGATGTCATTTATACTGTTGCCTCTTCCTCTTCTTCGATTACAGAAGTACAATGGGGACAACGTGTTGCTTCAATTGCAATTTCACTCATACAGAAGGGACATGTCTTTGTTGTGGGAGCAGCAGCTTCTTCTTTTTTCTTGCCGAGAGACATCATTTTATTGATTGCCTTTACAATGCAGAAAAGAATGAATGCCATAATTATGAAATTCACAACAGCTGTAATGAAATTTGAAGCATATACGCCGATTTCTGCTTTTTCAATGGGATCACCTGCAGTCACAAGCTGAAGAATAGGATTGATGAAGTTATCTGTCAGAGATGTAACGATGTCTTTGAATGCAGCACCGATAATAACACCGACAGCAAGGTCAAGCACATTACCCTTCAGGGCGAACTCTTTGAATTCCTGTAAAAATTTTTTCATAACAAAATCATCCTTTGTTTTTTATTTGACACTCTTCTTACGAAGAATGATAATTAGGCTCACATGTAAGATTTACACCGAGACGTTTGAACACTTTTTCGTCAATCTGTGAAAGCATAACGGTTGAATGAACTTCACAACCGCGAAGATTACCAAGCTGTTCCATTGCCTTTTCCGCATCAGGATTTGTAACGGCACAGATTGAAAGAGCTATAAGAACCTCGTCGGTATGAAGTCTGGGATTTCTGTTGCCCAGATGATCAACCTTAAGATGCTGAATCGGCTGAATTGTTTCGGGAGAGATGAGATGAAGTGCATCGTCCAGCCCTGCAAGAGCTTTAAGTGCATTAAGAAGCAGTGCAGATGACGAACCGAGAAGTTCAGATGTTTTTCCGGTGAGGATTCTGCCGTCGTGCAGCTCAATTGCCGCAGCAGGCAGACCTGACAGCTCAGCTTTCTGAAGTGCGGGAGAAATTACTTTTCTCTCATTAGGTGTAACCCCTGCTTTTTTCATGAGCAGTTCAAGTTTATAAACTGTATCGTCTGCAGTTTTTCCTTTTCTGTGATCACAGATACCTGTATAGTAACGGCGGATTATTTCATCACATGATGCACTCTTTACGGCATCATTATCAAAAATACAGTTTCCTGCCATATTTACACCCATATCTGTAGGTGATTTATAAGGACATTCACCGTAAATAGTTTCAAGCATCGCTTTCACAACAGGGAAAATTTCCACATCACGGTTATAATTAACAGTTGTTTCACCATATGCTTCAAGATGAAACGGATCAATCATGTTCACATCGTTAAGGTCTGCTGTTGCCGCTTCATATGCAAGATTTACCGGATGATTAAGGGGCAGATTCCAGATGGGGAAAGTTTCAAACTTTGCATAACCTGCTTCCACGCCTTTTTTATGTTCATGGTAAAGCTGAGAAAGACATGTTGCCATTTTTCCGCTTCCGGGACCGGGTGCCGTAACAACAACAAGTTCACGGCTTGTTTCTATATATTCATTGGAGCCGTAGCCCTCATCACTTACAACTTTTGAAACATTTGACGGATAACCCTCAATTGCATAGTGCTTGTACACTCTTACGCCAAGACTCTCAAGCCTCTTCTTAAAAGCCTTTGCCTGAGGCTGACTTGCATAGCATGTAAGCACAACACTTCCCACGTAAAGACCGATACTTCTGAAAATATCAATCAGGCGGAGTGTATCCATATCATAAGTTATACCAAGATCGCCCCTGAGCTTATTTTTTTCAATGTGTGCAGCATTAACGGCAATAACAATCTCAACCTGATCCTTCATCTGCAAAAGCATACGAAGTTTACTGTCAGGCTTAAAACCGGGAAGCACTCTTGATGCATGGAAATCATCATAAAGCTTTCCGCCGAATTCAAGATACAACTTTCCTCCGAATTTTGCAATTCTCTGACGGATATGCTCAGACTGCATTTTCAGATATTTCTCGTTATCAAAACCTGTTTTTATCATAACACGTCGCCTTTCTGCACATTGTAAAGCAATTTTTATTATAACACACAAAAAAATGCTTTTCAACAAATTAATAAAAATATTTCATTTCGAAAATTCTTCAAAAACAATTCACAATTTTTTAATGATTTTCTTGACTTGATCTATTTATATATGTTAATATATTTACTGGAAATTTACACTATTTCAGGAGGCAGAAAAAAAATGAAACTTTTTGTTAAAAAAAGTATATCGGTCATTCTTGTTCTTGCATTACTTTGCAGTGCACTTGTCGGCGCATCTGCAAAAACATCAAAGACACATTATAATTACGAAAAATATGTTCTTCTCGGTGACAGCGTAGCCAGCGGACATGATGACATTCTCTATGCACCCACAGAGTTTATGAGAATCGAAGGTTCATATTCAGACCTTGTCGCAAAAGAACTCGGTGCAGAACTTATTCCCATGGCATGCCCCGGATTCAGAACAATGGAAATCCGTTACATGCTTGAAGATGATTTCAATAATACTGATGATTATCTCTTCTACGGCACAATTGACAAAGAAGTCATGAAAAGCCGAATTCCCGAATACCGTAAAAATATTGCAGAAGCAGACCTTATCACTCTTGGCGTAGGCGGTAATGACTTCGGAACTGTTCTTACATGGATCGTTGCTGACGTCATGGAAGAAAAAGGCATGGATCCTCAGCTTATTGAAAAGATCAGAGGTCTCACTTCAAATATCGGCATCGGAACAGATATGGTTGACAAGATTGTTGAACTTGCAAACACAATGAACGCACTGCCCGAACTCTTACAGGTTATTCCTCCCGCACTCGCAAGAGGTCTTGCTCAGTTCTTTATCAACTGGAATTATATGATCGAGGATATTTACGCACTCAATCCTGATGTAACTCTTGTTGTTGTAGGCATGTTTGACAATGCAGTAAAATCTGCTGAAGATGTTGCAAACAGTGAAGCTGATGCAGCAAAACTCAGCATCGGTCAGTTAATCGTTGAAATGGCAAACACACCCATGAAAATAGGTGCTGAAAAATACGGTTATACTTATGTTGATACAACAGGAACAATCTGTGTAACATATCATCCCACAGCAGAAGGACACAGACACATTGCAGACAGAATCCTCGAAGCTCTTCCTGATGCAACACACAACTATACTGATGTAAAATCAGACAGTTTTTACTTTGAAGCAGTCAATTATCTCCACAGATATAACATCATGAAGGGTGTTTCCGAAAAAACTTTCGATACTGAAAGTGCAATCACAAAAGCAACCCTTGCAGAAGCTTTTTACAAAGCTGTAGGTTCTCCCGATGTGAGCGACCTGGAAAATCCTTTCTCTGATGTTAAAGAAACAGACAAGAAAAGAGATGCCATAGTTTGGGCAACATCAAAGGGTATTCTCTCCGGCACGGAAGACGGCAAGTTTGATGCTGACGGTACTGTTTCAATACTTGATTTTGCACTTTCTCTTTTCATTGCAACATCTGCAAAAAATCCCACTATTGTCGGCATACTCAAAGGTTTATACCTTACAGCAACAACCATTTTTGAAGAAGGAATTTTCAACTTGAAGAATCCTGTTTCAAGAGGCACTGCAGCATTTAAAATTTACAGCATTGCAGCATTATAAAAGAAAAAGCCCGTTTTTCACGGGCTTTCTAATATGTCTTAATATTTACACTCCGCTGAGATCAAACGGCGGGGTGTATTCTTTTTTTGCAGAGGAAAAATCCTGAACATAAACATTTTCCATTCCGCACAGGTAAATATAATCAACAGCTTTGTTATATTCCTCTTCGGAAACAGTTCTCTGCAACTCGGGAAGACTGCAGTTTTTGTTCGGTGTAAACTGACTCATAAGACTGAAAACCACCTTATCACCGAATTCGGATGAAACCCAGTCTATAACATCAAGAGTGTTTTCCGATTCTCCGGGCAACATCAGATGACGGATGATAACACCGCTTTGCATTATTCCTTCTTCGTCAAAAACAGCTTCACCTGTCTGACGGAACATTTCGTGCACAGCGTCCTTTGCCCTTTCGGGATAATCGGGCGCAAGGGAATATTTTTTTGCAATGGCAGAATTCATATACTTCATATCGGGCAGATAAATCTGAATTTTCCCTTCCAGCTTTTTCAGAGTTTCAACACTGTCATATCCGCTTGAATTGTACACAACAGGCACACTGAGAGGTTTTTTGAGCGACTGAATAATTTTTTCTGCATAATGAGTAGGTGTTACAAGGTTTATGTTATGCACACCGCTGTCAATAAGTTCCTTATAGATTTCACAAAGACGGTCGGTCGTTATTTCCTTACCGGAACAGCCCGAGCTGATTTCATAATTCTGACAGAAAACACATTTCATATTACAGCCGCTGAAAAATACCGTACCCGAACCGTTTGTGCCGCTGATACATGGTTCTTCCCAGTAATGCGGTGCAGCTCTTGCTATTTTAAGAGTATCAGAAACTCCGCAGACACCTGTTTTTATGCTCCTGTCAACATTGCATTTTCTCGGACAGATATTACAGTTTACCATCAGAAATTGGAGCCGTTCCAACCCCAGTCGGAAACGGGATGATATGTCACATATACTGATGTGCCGGGAATATCCAGTTCTTTTTCAAAAAGTTCACAGATTCTGCCTGTAAGCTTTTCATATGCTTCGGACGGTGCATTTCCGAGAAGACTTACGGAAACATAAGCTCCTTTTTCAATCTTGTTTCCGCCCATCCAGAGGTCATAATTATCCGCAATACCGACCATAAGGTAAGTTTCGGATTTGCAGAGAACAGACATAAGTCTGCCGAATTCGGCTTTTATAATTTCTTTCTTTTCAGGTGTTAATGTTGTTGTAATTTTTGAATCAATAAAAGGCATGGCTCATTCTCCTTTAGTCATTTGTACTTTTTCAATTTTACCGTCTTTTGTAAAGTTCATTCTGTCAATTGCAAGACTTCTGCAATGACGGATTGTTTTATCAAGAGGTCTGCGATGATAGAAAATATAAAACTGACCGTCTGTATCTTCAATATATCCGTTATGTCCGGGAGATTTTGCAACAGAATAATCCGAACTGAGGATTGTTTCGGGGCAACAGGGTTTATCCCACGGGTTTTCCATAACAGAATAAATAACTCTATACGAATCATCTCCCCATCCGCCGGCTGACCACATGAAATAATACTTCCCGTCACGTCTGAACATACAGGGAGCTTCGCAGTATTCTTCGGGAGTGATTTCCTTGAACATACTTCCGTCGGGAAGAGGCTCAAAACCGTTCATTTCTTTATTCATCAGTGCAACATTACAATGTCCCCATCCGCCGTAGAACAGATATATTTTTCCGTCGTCATCCTTGAAGAAATGAGCATCAATGGGCTGTGCACCGTTTATGAATCTGCCGATAAGATGTGTACCGATATGGTTCACAAAAGGTCCTTCGGGAGTTTCCGAAACAGCAACCTCAAGACCGCCGTCTTCATCATCGCTCTGAATGTCATTGACAGCAAAAATCAGATAATAAAGCCCGTTTTTCTCAACTATTGACGGTGCCCATACCGCCTGCCATGCATATGGAAAAGTTGACATATCAATAATGTCTTTTATCTCTTTCCATTTTTCGCCATCTTCACTTACATACAAGTCAATGTTTTTCTGCTGACTGTATGCCCTTGATTTTGTTGCATAAATATAGTATTTGCCGTTATATATTCTCGCTTCCGGATCAGCATGATAAGTTTTTGCAATATTGCTGTTTGGTTTTAACATATTATAACCTCACTATTGTTTATATGTCTGATAATAGCATAAAATATGAAAAAAGTAAATAATAGGAGGAAGAAATGAGCAACAAACTTATAAACGAAACAAGTCCGTATCTCCTTCAGCACGCAGAAAATCCCGTAAACTGGTTCCCGTGGTGCGAAGAAGCATTTAAAAAAGCAAAAGACGAAAACAAACCGATTTTTCTGAGCATCGGTTACAGCACCTGTCATTGGTGTCATGTCATGGCACATGAAAGTTTTGAAGACAACAGAACAGCAAACATTTTAAATGATTATTTTGTTTCAATAAAGGTGGACCGTGAAGAACGGCCCGATATTGACAGCGTGTATATGTCGGTGTGTCAGGCTCTTACAGGAAACGGTGGCTGGCCCATGAGCATTTTTATGACATGGGACAAAAAACCCTTTTTCGCAGGCACATATTTTCCCGTTTCGCCACGATACGGAATGCCTTCGTTTGCTGAATTGCTTCTTGAAATTGCAAACAGATGGAACAACGACAAGAAAGAACTTCTGCAATCTGCCGATAAAATTACAGAACATCTGAAAAATACCCATACAGAAAAATCCGGAACAAAGGATACAGATATTGTTGAAAAGGCTGTTCAGACATTGCTGAAGATTGCCGACAAAGAAAACGGCGGTTTCGGTTCTGCACCGAAGTTCCCTACTCCGCACAATTTATTGTTTCTGATGCTATATTCAGAACTTCACAACAACAAAGACACCTTGAATGTTGCAGAAAAAACACTTCTGCAAATGCGTAGAGGCGGAATTTTTGACCATATAGGTTACGGTTTTTCAAGATACTCCACCGATAAATATTTTCTTGTGCCTCATTTTGAAAAAATGCTTTACGACAACGCTCTTCTTATAATTGCATATTCAACGGCTTACAACATAACAAAAAAAAGAATTTATCTTGATACAGCCGAAAAAACAGCATTTTATATTCTGCGTGAAATGACACATGACGATGGCGGATTTTTCAGCGCACAGGATGCCGACAGCGAAGGAGTCGAAGGAAAATTCTACACTTTTTCGCTCAACGAAATCACTGATATTCTGGGTAAAGAAAAAGGAACGGCTTTTGCAGAAACTTTTGACATTACCGAAAATGGAAATTTTGAAGGCGTAAACATTCCGAATCTTCTGAAAAACAGCAATACGAATCCCGGATTTGCAGATGAAATCAATAAACTTTATGATTTCAGAAAAAAAAGAACAGAACTTCATCTGGATGACAAAATACTGCTGTCTTGGAATGCCATGATGATTGCAGCACTATCGATTCTTTACAGAGTGTCAAAAAATGAGGAATATCTGAAAGCAGCACAGAAAACTCAAAAATTCATCGAAAAAAATCTGTGCAAAGACTTACAGCTTTTCACAAGCTACCGGGACGGAAAATGCTCCTCATACGGCTTTCTTGATGATTACGCATTTTATGTTACTTCGCTTATTGAACTGTATAATTCCACTCTTGATAAAAATTATCTTGAAAAAGCAAAAAAGTTCTGTAACGAAACAGTTAAAAGATTTGCAGACAATGAAAACGGGGGGTTTTATCTTTGCAAAAAGGACAACACAGAGCTTTTTATGAATCCCAAGGACACCTATGACGGTGCAATACCAAGCGGCAATTCCGTTATGATGTATAATTTTGTAAGACTTTATCAGCTGACGGGAAAAGATAAATATAATGACTTTTGTAAAAAACAAACAGAATTCATGTCATCGCAGGCAATCAGCTACCCTTTGGGCTACAGCATGTTTCTGACAAGCGTGCTTATGTATAAAAATCCTCCGACACACATTATAATTGTGCCGAAGGATTTATCTGAACTTTCACGCATAAAAGAAAATTTGCCGTTTTTTGCAAATGTTTCAGTCGTTCCGGAAAGCCATGAATACCCTATCATAAATGACAAAACAACCTATTATATATGCAAAAACTATGCCTGTCTGCCACCCACAAACACACCCGAATTTTTATAAAAAACACAGCACAAAGGAGCAGACCGAAATCTGCTCCTTTGCCTTGGATTGTTTTAGTTTTTTGTTACTTGCGGATTACCTCCACAGTACCCTCGTAATAGCTGAATTCCTGTATAAGGAAGAAAATTGCATCCTGTTCACTTCTTATAACCTGCAACTGAGCTTTATAATCATCCTCATTATAAAACTTTGCAAATCGGCTATCATTATCCACACCGAAAAGGTACCAGTATGCATACATTGTGCCGGGCATCTCGTCCGTATTTCCGTTGAACAGCCAAATTGCCAGATTCCTCATATTATCAACATTACATTCAAGGCTTATAACGATTCTGTCACCGTAAACGATAACAATTTCCGCATATTCACTGCCTGCAGGAATGTAAAGGAATACAAATTCATCTATATAGCAATACTCACTTCCGTCAGAAAGTTTTACAAAGTTGAATTCTTCTTTAACAGCATCTGCTCTGACTCTTTCATTTTCTTCGATGATTGCATCAATTTCATCTGCAATTTCATTGAGTTCATCATCCGTTGACTCTTCAAAGGGTTTGCCTGTGATTCTTTCAATCTCTGCAACCACGGCATCATCAAGTCTGAATGATTCCGTCTCGACAAAAGCATTAAAAAGCTGAATATCTGTTTTTGCAAGTGACGCTTTCTTTGCAAAAAGGTCAATAAAGGTTTCTGCATAGGGGATATCACCAAACTGAAGAGGATCCCAGCCGTTCCATCTGTGATTGCCTATAGCATAAGATAAATCAACCTTTTTAAGCTCCTGATCCTTTGCAATCATTTCGTCATAGATTGTATAATCGGGGTCTGTATCATAGAACCAATGATTCAGTTCCATATCCTTTGCCACCGCCTCGGGATCTGCAAAAGAGTCATCAAGGTCAAAATCAAAGATTGCGCCGAGTCTGTCATATGTGTCAACGAAATAATATTCCCCGTTTTTATCCATACGGGCGATTGTGCCGTCCAGATGTGTATCATCATAAACAATGATTGACAAGTCATGGTCTGCAAACTTTGCCGCATCGGTAATATCGCACAGAAGATACATAACATTGTTTTCTTCATAATGCCACGGGGAGGTTGCGAACATTCCCGAATTGGGTGCATACCCCTTTACTGCAACGCAGAAGTTTGCAGTAATACCGCTGCAGCAGGAACATGCGGGCATATATCCGTCAGGCGCAAGCACACTCTTACCGTCATCACGGGTAACAGTCATTGCTGCATAGATTCTGTCTTCCCTGATTTCCTGGGCAGGGTCAAGTCCGCGAAGCACTTTTGTAAACTCGGGCAGAATGATGTATCCGTCTATGATTGCTTCAAAGTTCACGGTATAACCGTTGCTTTTAACCGTTTTCTGCACCGTTCTTACGCTGTTTTCGTCCGCTTTTTCAACATCAACAACATTTCTGATATTCATTTCCTGAAGCTCAAGCTGTTCACTCAGTCCCTCGGGCAGCATAAACTGATAAGCCGCACCCGTACCGATTGCAAGAACGATAAACACCGCCGCCGCAATAAGAAGTGTTTTAAGCTTTCTGTATCTGAACTGTTTTATAACGGGTTCTTTTTCTTTCGAATTTACAACAGGCATTTCAGAAATTTCTGCCTGCATTTTTGCGTTCACAATTGAAAGAACCGCTGAATAATTCTTCGGATCGATATCACATCCGCTGTCAACATCTGAATTTTCAATCTGTATAATTTCTTCTTCACTGAGTTCTGCAAATAATTTTTCCAGTTTCTTTTCAATCATTAAAGATCTCTCCTTTCATTGCAGTGCTTAATTTTTCAATTGCTCTGAGATACCGCTTATTTACGGCATTTTCAGAAAGTCCCAACCTTTTTCCTATTTCGGGATAAGTTTCACCGTAGAAAAATTTACGGTAAATAATAGTTGAATCAGGTTCCCCCAGATCAATTATACTTTTTAGAAGAATTTGCCTTTCTTCATTTTTCAGAACTGAATTATCCGTTCCGAACGAAAGCTGCGGAGCATTTTCCGTCATCAGTGCATCAATATTCTTTTGCCTCATGATCCGTCTGAACTCATCAACTGCTCTGCGCTGTGCAAGAGTCACCAGAAAAGATGTAAGAGAGCCTTTTGACAAATCCACGGTATTATATTTTCTGAAAAATTCAAGAAAAACATCGCTTACGGTTTCCTCTATGTCCTCATGCTGACAGACGGACGCAAGTTTACCCCATACCACTTTAAAAACCATTGCCGCATATTGACCTGTAACAATACGCATTCCCCTTTCGGGATCAGTTTTCATAAGTTCAAGTATCTCTTCCTGTGTCATAAAGCATCTCCTTTCCGTGAATTGCAATTCCGTTAATATATTCGCAAGTAAAAATTAAAATCTGCCTTGAAAAAAGAAAAATAAAAATTCCCCGATAATCGGGGAAATAAAAATTACGGTTCCAGAAGAAAATATGCTTTTAATCTCTCTTTGGAGATTACAAAGTTTCTCTTACGGGATTTGCTGTGTTCAAATTTTTTATAAGGCTGTGCAAAAAGTGCAGTTCTGAAATATTCATCGGGCACATCAGTTGAAGTTGCATCAGCATCACATAAAGGACAGCGTGAATACTCTTCACCTATACGGACACCGCATTTTGCACACATCTTGGGTCCGATTTCCGTATTTTCTTCAATTCCGTTTTCTTCAGAACTTTCTATTCTCACGGCAATGCCCATTCCTGTAAGCAAACGGAAAAATTCACGGCACAATGCACGGTCCTTACCGCTGAGACCGAAAACAAGGTTCATATATCCGTTCATGGATATAATATAGAAAAACATGGGCATGTTGTAAACTCTCGAGTCACCGCTTACAACTTCAATACGCTCAATGTTATCATTCATTATCTTCGGAAGTGTAACATTTCCCACATTTGACATTATGAGTGTCATTTCCTTTGTGTGGGACTTCTTCTGCATCATGTTAAGAACAGGTTTCTTTATAAAATAAGGAATAACCTGAAGAATCTTCTTCTGCGTAAGTGCATAGTTTGAATTTATGAATGCCTGCTGTGTCTCACGGCTGTTGACCTGAGTCAGCTGACCTTTTATGCTTTGTGCAATTTCGTCAAAAGTAAAATCACTGCGTCCTTCGGGATTGAACTGCAACGGAATTGACATTGTGAAATTACGGATTGTGTCTGAGGGGAAATTCTTTCTGATATTTACGGGAACATCAATAACAATTGTTCTTGTAATAGGTTCCTTTGCAGTACGGATTATTGAAAGAATGATTCCTGCCGCAAGGAATTCACTTACCGTAATCCCTTTCTCTGCACAGAACGGTTTTATATCAGCAACTTTTACAAGACCTGAAATATGGTTCTGATAATCTTTTTCATAAGTATACGGTATCTGATATGAAAGATCTCTTGCAGGGCTTTCAAGTTTTTCATCATTCTTGTATCTGCCAAAGGGATTTTCAAGCTCTGTTTCACTTGGTTTTTCATCCCCCAGACGGACACCTTCAAATTCAGATCTGTCAGCACCGCCGAGAATCATATAATGTGCCACAACTGTTTTAAGCAGCTCCACAATACCTGCACCGTCACCGAGAACATGAGTAGTTTCCAGTGACAATCTGCGTTTGTAATAAATAAAGACTATTTCGGGTGTACCGTCATTACCGAGCCTTCTCAGCTGTGCAGGACGGTATTCTTCAGGAAGAACAAGAGGAAGTCCCTCTGCTTTTTCAAGATATGTCCAGAAAAAGCCCTTTGTATTTCTGTAAAGATAAAGCGGATAACGCTCACACGCAATTCTTACCGCTTCTTTGAGTCTTTCCGGATCAACTTCTTCATTTTTAAATATTGCAGAAATTCTGAACAATCTCGATGTCTTTTTGCTGTCAACGGCAGAAAACATAATAGAGACCGTATCATTTTTCATCCATTCATACTTTTTCATAGTTTTCTCCTGCTTTAGGTGTTTATGTATTAATTATATACGCGTATTTCTGAAAAATAAAGATATATAAAAAAGGTTTACAAAATTTTAACTATTAAAGATATAAAACAGAAGCTGACGGTTTTCATCAGCTTCTGTCTCTGTTTAAGAGCTTGATTAAAATTTCTTATTTCAAAACAGAAACTGCATCTGAAATTGTTTTTTCAAAAGCTTCTTTTCCGTATTTATCAACATCTGTTTTACTCTTTTCACCGTGAGTAAGACATCCGGCACCGCCGATACAACCACCGTTACATGCCATACCTTCAATGAAGTTTGCATCAAGCACATTCTTGCTCTTTTTAAGAAGAGCAACTCTGCAAGCTTCGATTCCGTCGCAAACAGCAGGTTTTACGCTGAAATCAATCTTCTGTTCTGACAATGCCTGAACAACAGCATCGGAAAGACCGCCTGAACGGGCAAAGATTCTGCCGAAATATGATGCATTATCAAGAACATCTTCGCTAAGAGTTGTGATATCAACATCTTTACTGTCAAACAGTGCCTGAAGCTCTTCAAAAGTAAGAACCGCATCAACATACGGTTTAACAGATTCAAGCTGTGCTTCTGCTTTCTTTGCAGTACAAGGTCCGATAAATATAACCTTTGCATCTGGACTTGTATCCTTGATGTACTTTGCGAGAGCTGTCATAGGAGAATGGTTATGCGACACATAAGGCAACAGCTGAGGGAATGCTGACTTGATATACTGCACGAATGCAGGACAGCATGAGCTTGTAAGGAATTCTTTTTCAGAAAGTTCCTTTGCCTCGCTCATAGCAACCATATCAGCACCGAGAGCTGCCTCAACAACAGTAAAGAAACCGAGTTTTTTAAGACCTGTTATAACCTGACCGAGCTTTGCATATACAAACTGGCTTGAAATTGAGGGAGCAACGATTGCATAAACCTTATATTTTTCATTATTCTGACTCTTTTTGATAAGGTCAATAACATTAAGGATATATGATTTATCACTGATTGCACCGAAGGGACACTGATAAACACAAGCACCGCACTGGATACATTTATCGTTATCTATTTTTGCGGCATTGTCATCATTGATTGAAATTGCCTTTACCTTACATGCAATCTGACAAGGTCTCTTACGGTTGACGATTGCAGAGAACGGACAAACCTTTGCACATGCACCGCATTCCACACACTTTGATTTATCAATATGTGCAACATGGTTGTGGTCAAACGAAATTGCTCCGCGCTTGCAGACTGCCTTACATCTGTGCGCAAGACATCCGCGGCAGGAATCTGAAACCTCATAACCGGCTGCGGGACATTCGTCACAAGCAATGTCAATAACCTCAATAACATTGGGGTTATCTTTATCGCCGCCCATTGCAAGTTTTACTCGTTCACCGAGGATTGCACGTTCCTTATAAACACAGCAACGCATTGTTGATGTTTTTCCGGGAACAATTTTCTGCGGAATATCAATAAGATTCTGCAGAAGAGTATCATTCCAGGCTTCGCGTGCTACCTGACACAGAACTCTGTATTTAAGATATTGAACTTTTGTATCAAATATTAAATCCATTTTTGTCATCTCCTTAGAAATAACTGACTTTTATCCTCTTACCCATTTGTCTGAGACATTTTGAAAGTTTTTCAACAAGATTCATCTTGATGTTGAAGTTAATAGGCAGCTCGGGATTCTGATGAGCAGGGTTGATAGCACGTCCGACATAAAAATTGATATCGGTTGCTTCTTCAAACAACAGTCGGCATATAAGTGATGCACCGTCTTTTTTGAAGCTCCAATGCTCATAAAATTTATTCTCACCGAGATAATCCTCTGCGTATTCAACAACCTTATTAACGGTGATAACACCTTCGGTAACAAGGTCAACACCCTCGAGTTCTGCAATCGGGGGAACATCACTCTGTTCAAAATTGAGAGTGGGTCTGAGAGGTTTTCTCAGGAATTTTGCGGCAATTGATGATGTTGTACCGCCGCAGATAATATGTTTTCCTTCTTTTGAGAAGAAAAGTGACATCATTCTGTCTGCATCGTCACGGTTGGACGGAGGACCGAAGAGCATATTCATCGGAACTCTCTTTCTTATTCTGACAACACATGCTGTTGCATCGTCACCGGGTTTATGACCGTACAGTTTATCGCACTCATCAACAAGCATTGTGGAAAGAGTTTTTGCAGTATAACCGACAGGCACAAGTGTTTCCACAAAATCGATTATGTCTTCCCTCTTCCAGCCGAAATTGTATGAGATACCGATTCCTGCATGGGGACAACCGTCACTCATAGCAACAAAAACATCGTTTTCCTGCAGTTTGATTACAGATTTGAAAATTTTCTTTCCGCCGATGTTCATTTCAGTTTTCGGGTAATCCCAGTTCTGCTCATCACGGATAATTATTGCATGAGGATTGTCGTACTGAATAAGCTCCGCAGTTTCGTTGTTTTTCAGATGAATGATGGTGAATGTTGAATATGCAACACCGCGGACCGAACAGACAGGAAGCGTAGCTGCAATCGTTTCTACACATTCCTCAAGAGAAAGACCTTCCGCAAGCATTGTTGAAATGATTTTGGAAGTGAGTGTTGAAAGAATACTTGCTTTTACGCCGCTGCCCAGACCGTCAGATAAAACGATAACGGTTGAATCATCGCTCGGTTCAACAATATCAACATGGTCACCGCAAAGCTCTTCACCGTGATGATTTATACTTTTATATCCGATATCAGCACATAAATCATTCATTGGTTATTGACTCCTTAAGCTTTGCAAGAGCGATTTTTGTTTCAGCTGCTGTTTCGCCCAGCAATGATGCTATTTCCTGAACAATACGCATCTGTTTTTCAACAACTCTGTCAGCTACTTCAACAGTCTGTCTGCTGATGCTTTCTTTCTTTTCGCGTTCATATTCTTCATCTGTGACATCACGCATAATGCCGATGAGAAGTCTTGAATCACGGTCATTTACAATTGTCATCTCAACGTAACGCTTGTATTCTGCAAGGTAAACACGTTCATTGTAAATTCCCATACCCGTGTCGCGAACTTTCATGAACAATGACGGTTCAAGAATTCTTATGACCTGAGTTCCCAGAACGTCTGAAGCGTATCTGATATTCATGATTTCCCTTGCAGCCTTATTTATCTGCTGAACTTCAAGCTGATCGTTAAGAACAATCAGTCCGTTGGGAGAATTGTTAACTATTGTGTCTGAAAAGCTTTCTGCCTTATCTTTAAGGAACGGCAGACACATTGAAATCTCTGCTTTTCCCTGAATTATTGCAACTGCCTTTTCACGACATGTGCTGTAGCCGCAGGAACCGCAGTTGAGTTCCTGAGAAGGCTTGAATTTGCCCATCTGACGAAGAACATTGTTGATTTCGTAATCAGAAGGCTGATGTGAACGCTGTTCTATAAATTCAAAGGTTTTTTTCAGTTCTGCAGCTTTGGGCTGAGATACTTCAAAATCCTTGGGACCTGCATATTTTGTAATTGCGATATAATCCTTGACTGTTTCTGTATGGTGATATTTTTCCATAACGGGACCGCCCATACAGCTGCCAACACAAGCAGACATTTCAATAAAACACTTGTGGATTTTACCGCTTTCAATATCCTTGAGCGCAGCAATGCAATTTTCAACACCGTCAAGAGCAAGATATGTAAAACCTGTGTTTTCCTGAGCCATAGTTTTAAGCACACCGCCGGTTGTGGGGAAGAAACGTGCACGGGAACAGATATCTTTTTCAAGCTCTGCTTCTGCTTCGAGTTCTATATTTTCACTTCTGAGCCATTCTGTAAGCTCTTCAAATGTAAGTACGACATCAACAATACCGCTGTAATGTTCCGCTTCATCCTTCTTTGCAACACAAGGTCCGATAAACACTGTTTTTGCATTCGGGAAACGCTGCTTGATGTCTTTACAGTGAGCCTGCATGGGAGAAACAACATCAGCAAGGTATTCGAGAGATGCAGGAAAATGTTTCTGGATAAGCAGATTGATAGAATGACAGCAGGATGAGATTATAATATCTCTCTCTTCTTCAGCAATCATTCGTTCGTATTCATTCTTTACAATTGTGGCACCGATTGCAGTTTCTTCAACCTCAAAGAAACCGAGTTTCTTGAGAGCTTTTCTCATTGAATTGATGCCTACGTTATCATAATTTGCTATAAAAGACGGGGCAAGACTGACAATAACGGGATCGCCTGTCTGCAAAAGAACTTTTGCCTTCTCTGTTTCGTCAACAATTTCTTTTGCATTCTGAGGGCAGACAACAAAGCACTGACCGCAGAGAATACATTCATTGCCGATAATATGTGCCTGGTTACCGGAAAAACGGATTGCCTTTACGGGGCAATGACGTATACATTTATAACAGTTCTTGCAGTTTGATTTTTTTAATGTCAGACAATTAGGCATGATTTATTACACCCCTTCGCCGCTGATTTTATTTAATACGTTTTCTTCAAAAAATTCTTTGAAGTTCTCTTTTGTAATGCCGGTGTGAATATCATCATCAACCTGTACAGTAACACCGACGCGGTTACACTTGCCGATACAAAAACTACCGACAAGCGTAACCTCGTTTTCAAGATGATGATTTTCAACGGCTTTCTGCAGAAGCTCCACTATCTCGGGAGACCCCTTGATATGACATGAGCTGCCTACACAAACCTGAATTATCATTATTAAATCTTTTCCTTTATGTTCTTTTCAAAAAACTCTTCAACAGTTTCGGGTGTTACGGAGTAGAATTCGTCGTTTACTGTTACGCAAACACCTTTCTGACAATTACCCATACAGAATGTGCCGCCAAGTTCTACTTTATCACCGAGATTGTTTTCGCTTATAAGGTACTGAAGCTGTTCAACAACCTGACGTGATCCTTTGATATGACATGAACTACCTATACATACAGTTACTTTCATTTTTTCCGACTCCTTTATATGAATTATTCGTAATCTACAACATCAACCCATGAAAGAAGGAATTCTCTTTCTTTCTCGTTACCCTTTACTGACTGTGAAGCAGCAACGATGGGCATCCACTTCTGAACATACTGTTTTGCTGTATTGCTCTTCTTGCAGAACATATCAAGGTACATCTTTGCGCCTTCGATATCACCGCTGAGCCAGAAAAGAAGGTATGTTCTTGCAGCATCAGCAGATGCGTTACCCTGTGTTGTGTGTGACCAGTCAAGAATGTAGGGTGTGCCGTCTTCTGCAATGATGATGTTTGAGGGATTGAGGTCGCCGTGGCATACTTTCTTATGCTTGGGCATACCTTCAAGGCGTGTGTGAAGATCGTAACGTGTTGTTGCATCGAGTTCACTCATGCCGATTTTTCTGTTCATCTTATCCTTAAGCTTATTGAGGAGTTCGCATTCCTTTGAATGAATGCCGAGCTGGATGTCAACAAGAAGTTCAACATATTCTGCCTTCTTTTCTGCATCTTCATCCATAAGCTGCTGGAGTGTCTTACCTTTGATGTATTCTGAAACGATAGCCCACTTGCCGTCGATCATTGTAACTTCGAGAACCTTGGGAATGCTCAGACCTGTTTCTTCAATTCTTGCCTGATTAAGAGCTTCGTTGAGAACGTCTGCCTTTGAATAATCTGCATTGAAAACTTTGATACATCTGTCACCGTCACGATAGATTGTCTTGCTGTTTCTTACTGCTATAACTCTGTCAAGTTTCATTGCTGTATCCTCCTTCAATTATGCCTTCTTACCTTTACGGTATGTTACTTTTACTTCGTCAACTTTTGCGCCTGTTTCGATGTCTGCTGCTGTGGGCATTTTCTTTTCAACAAAGTGTTTGCCGTAGTAAGCATTGAGGTACATCTGCTTGAGTTCGCTCATAAGAGGATATCTGGGGTTAGCTCCTGTACACTGATCATCGAATGCCTGTTCAAGCATTTCGTCAAGGTTGTCAAGGAATACCTTCTCATCAATGCCGTAATCCTTGATTGTTTCCTTGATGCCTACTGTAGCCTTGAGGTCGTTGATAGCTTTGATAAGGTTTTCAAGCTTTTCGCTGTCGCTGTTACCGCCGAGACCGAGATAGTCTGCAATTTCAGCATAACGAGCAAGTGTATGAGGATGATCGTACTGTGAGAATGTACCCATCTTTACGGGAGCTTCTGATGCGTTGAAACGAAGAACTTCTTCGATCATGAGAGCATTAGCTACACCGTGGGGAAGGTGATGGAAAGCACCGAGCTTGTGAGCCATTGAGTGACAGATACCGAGGAATGCGTTTGCAAATGCCATACCTGCGATTGTAGCAGCGTTTGCCATCTTCTCGCGTGCTTCAACATCGACCTGACCGTTATCGTAAGCTCTGGGAA
>JAZOUN010000061.1:0-2312 GCA_045658165.1 Acutalibacteraceae bacterium | reverse complement strand
GGTGACCTTAAAATGGACGGCACTTACGGCACATCTGCTCTCGTTTTCGGCAGGGACAGGGTAGTAGCTTTTGATGAAGGCTACGAAAACGGTTACACAACCGTAGATTTTGAAGTAATCATAAGGGCAAAGGTCAAACGTCTTTACGGTAATGCAATGTTCCGTGTGAAAGACAATGACGGAAAATGGCACAGTCTTATCCGTTTCTCTTATGCGGCGGCAGATTTAGGTGATGCGGCAGCAATCTATATGGAAGATGTGCGTGACGGAGGCTACACAGATAAGCTTCTTGAAGCCGTTCAGTCAACTTATGAAAAAATGAGAAGTTTCTGTCCCAAATGCGGAAGAAAACTGCCTCATCCCGATGCACCGTGTATCAACTGCGAGGGTAAGACAAAGACTTTCTCAAAACTTATCAAGTATGTCATTCCCCAGAAGTGGAATCTGATTCTGTGTATTGTGCTTTCGGCATTCACAACAGCACTTTCACTTGTTCCCACTTACATAACAAGTATGATGGTTGACGAAATTCTTCCGTCAAGAGATATGGCAATGCTTCTTAAAGTCGTTATTTTTCTGATTGTTCTGTATATCGTGCAGTATGTCGTTTCAGGTTTCAGACAGTACAGATTGAGACTTGCAAGTGACAGCATTATAACAGGTCTTAAAAAGGACATTTTTGCAAAGGCTCAGTATCTGCCCATGAAGTTTTATGACAAGACTTCAACGGGTGCGGTCATCAACCGTGTAAACTCTGATACTGCAACTGTTCAGCAGTTTATTCTGCGTATAACACAGGAAGCAATTGTTCAGTTTTTCACTCTTGTGGGAATCATTGTAATTATGTTTTCACTCAACTGGCAGATGGCTCTTCTTGCCCTTTGTCCCGTACCGATTGTTGTTATCATTGCAAGAAAATTCGGTAAGATTGTAGGTCCCAAGTACAGAAGACTGTGGAGAAGAAGCTCAGCAATTTCAACAATGCTTTCAGATACTATTCCCGGTGTCCGTGTTATCAAGGCATTCTCAAATGAAGAATCTGTTATCAACAAATTTGCAAGATACTGTGAAGAATGGAAAAAAGAAGATATGCACGCGGGTCTTTATGCCGCGATTTTCCCCACTCTTATCACATTCTTTGTTACATGCGGTTCACTCCTTATATGGGGCGTAGGCGGTAAATGGGTTATTGACGGCAGTTACGGTGTTTCAGCAGGTATTCTTGTTTCATTTATTTCATATGCTGCAACATTCTATAATCCCGTTAACTTCTTTGCAAATCTTTCTGACTCATACGAAAATGCTATTGCATCTGCAGAAAAGATTCTTGATATCCTTGATGCAGAACCTGAAAGCGATTTCGGTAACTTCAAGGATGAAGAACCTCTTCAGGGTAAGATTGAGTTTAAGAATGTTAACTTCTCATTTGACCGTTCAAAGAAAGTTTTAAGCAATATCAATCTTACAATCGAACCCGGTGACATCGTCGGTATCGTAGGCACAACAGGTTCAGGTAAGTCAACACTTATCAACCTTATCATGCGTTATTATGACGATTATGAAGGTGAGATTTTCATTGACGGAAAGAATATCAAAGACATTGATATGAACTATTTCCGTTCACAGATAGGCTTTGTTCAGCAGGAACCTCTTATGTTCCGTGACACAGTCTTCAACAACATTGCATACGGCAACGGCGATGCTCATGTTGAATCAGTTCTTCATGCGGCAGAAATTGCAAATGCTCACACATTCATTTCAAAGATGCCCGATGCATACGATACAATGCTCGGTGAACGCGGTGTCGGTCTCTCAGGCGGTGAAAGACAGCGTGTTTCAATCGCAAGAGCCGTGCTTAAGAATCCCGGAATTCTTATCTTCGACGAAGCTACTGCTGCCGTTGACTCTGAAACTGAATTCCTCATTCAGGGCGCTATTGAAAAGCTCATTAGAGGCAGAACAACTCTTATGATTGCTCACAGACTTTCAACACTTCGCAAGGCAAACAAAATTGTCGTTGTTGACAAGGGTGAAATCATTGAATGCGGTCATCCCGATGAATTGCTCAGACGTAAAGGTAAGTATTATAAACTTGTTCAGATTCAGTCTATGAGCGAACAGCTGCTCAAAGAAAAAGAATCTGAAAACTTTGAATAAGGAGGGACTTTTAAATGATTTTAAGATATATTGACGGTCCCGAAGTGCGTATACGAGGCAAAGACAAAATCTTTGTTGATATGGAATTTTATCACACAGGGGAGAAGTTCGAAGACATGGAGCTTCGCCGTATGTTCCCCGTCAGCGGTAAGTAT
>JAZOUN010000060.1:0-19302 GCA_045658165.1 Acutalibacteraceae bacterium | reverse complement strand
CCAGACACGTGGCTGGTTCTATTCACTTCTTGCTATTTCAACACTTATTTTCAATAAGGCTCCCTATAAGAACGTTATCGTTCTCGGCCACGTTCAGGACGAAAACGGTCAGAAGATGAGTAAATCAAAGGGTAACGCTGTTGACCCCTTCGATGCACTTGAAAAGCACGGTGCAGATGCTATCCGTTGGTATTTCTACACTAACTCTGCTCCCTGGCTTCCCAACAGATTCCACGATAAGGCTGTTACAGAAGGTCAGCGTAAATTTATGGGTACTCTCTGGAATACTTATGCATTCTATGTGCTTTATGCAAATATTGACAAGTTCGATCCCTCAAAGTATGATATCAATGACTGTCAGCTTACTGTTATGGATAAGTGGCTTCTTTCAAAGCTCAACACAATGGTAAAGACAGTAGACGATAACCTTGCAAACTACAGAATTCCCGAAGCTGCAAAGACACTCCAGAGTTTCGTTGATGAAATGAGTAATTGGTATGTCCGCCGCGGCAGAGAAAGATACTGGGCACAGACTGTCACAGAAGACAAGAAGGCAGCTTACATGACTCTCTACACTGCTCTTGTTACAACAGCAAAGGCAGCTGCTCCCATGATTCCTTTCATGGCAGAGTCAATCTATCAGAACCTTGTATGCAATGTTGATAAGTCAGCTCCCGTAAGTATCCACCTTTGTGATTATCCCGAAATCAACGAAAATCTCATCGATACAGCTCTTGAAACAGCTATGGATGAAGTTATGAATATCGTTGTTCTCGGCAGAGCTGCAAGAAACGGTTCAAACATCAAAAACCGTCAGCCCCTTAACACAATGTATGTTCAGGCAAGCAAGAAGCTTGACGAAAGCTATATCGAAATCATCCGCGACGAACTCAATGTCAAGAATGTTGACTTCGATTCAGATGCAGAGTCACTCGTTTCTTACACATTCAAGCCCCAGCTCAAGACACTCGGACCCAAGTTCGGTAAGATGCTCGGTGAAATCAGAAATGCACTCGCAGAGCTTCCTTCATCAGCAAAGAAGACTCTTGACACAGAAGGCAAACTCGTTCTTTCACTTTCAGGCGGAGACATCGAACTGGGTGCAGAAGACGTTCTTATTGATACAAAGCAGAAGGAAGGCGTATTCACAGTTTCTGACAAGGGTGTTACAGTTGCTCTTGACACTCTTCTTACAGACGAACTTATCGAAGAAGGTTTCGTTAAGGAGCTTGTAAGTAAGATTCAGACAATGCGTAAGGATTCAGGCTTCAATGTCACAGACAGAATCAATGTTGCTATTACAGGCAATGCAAAGGTCTTTGAAATCGCAAAGAAGAATGAAGCTGCAATTTCATCTGTTGTTCTTTCAGACAGTATTTCAGATGCTGAACTTGCAAACGGCAAGGAATGGGATATCAACGGCGAAAATGTAACAATCGCAGTTGCAAAAGTCTAAAATATAACAAAATACCACAAGATTCATCTCTTGTGGTATTTTTTTGTTTTTATTGGTTATTAAGCTGTTTGAAAAATTCTTCCGACGGTATATCGTCAATGTACAATTCAGTTACGGTAAATCTGCCGTTATAAATGTTTATTTTTACCTTTGCTTCTCTGTAAAATACAAATCCGTCTTCGGGCGGTTTTTGTTCATCTGTTGACTGTTTGATAAATGTTATATTCTGCAGGTCATATTTTTCATTGAATCTGAAATGCATTTTCGGGAATGTGTATCTGCCGTAATAGTCGATTTCAGATTCAATATAACTTGCGTTTTCGGGCAGAGTATCACTCCATTGTGTCATTGTGTAACCGCTTGTGTGATTTTCAAGTATAAAATACTTTTTCTGTCTGTTCACCCTGTCTTTTACAATCAGCAGACCGTTTTTTTCGGGGTAAATCGTATCAACGGAAATTATGAATTCCTCACCGTTTTTTTCAATTAAAGATGAAGAATAACTGTCGTAAAAAACAAATCCTGAGGGAACACACAACTGAATTACAATCACTGCAACCATTACATAAAGAGAAATCTTTTTATTCATGTGCTGATTCCTCCTTTTTCGGTTTTATCTTTTTTGTTATAAAGACATTTGTCGCAAAAAGAATGCTTCCGAAGATAAGAAGAAGTACACCGGCACCGGGAAGAGAGATATCAACAAACTGCACAATAACCACGCACAGCAGCCCGATTATAAGCAGAAGTCCTATATTGAAAATATAAAGTTTTCTTTTAAGAATGCCGTCTGCAATCAGTGCAAATGCGATAACAAGCGATGATACAACAACAGGCAGATAAGCAAAAACATGATAATCTGTCCTGTAAAGGAAGATGCACATCATCTGTGACAGCAACATAACAGCCGATGCGGCAAAATAAATTGTTCTTATCCTGTCGCAGAAAATGACATTGCGTCTGACAATTGCAGCTGCAGCCACTGCCATTACAGTAATTACCAGTGTTATAATCCCTGCAAGCTTGTTTTTTTCGGATGAATAGAGTATATCAGGATTGAGCATTATTGAAGAAAACAGTGCCATTGCGGCAGTTGACAACACGTTGAGCGGTGCAAAAGGCGATGTAAAAGAAAAGTTTCTGTCAATTGTGCCGATAATTATAAATAGTGCTGTCAGCGCACCGTAAACGGTGATTTCCGGCAAGTCTAAAATCATCAGTACCGAAAAATATAAAAATCCGCCTGTGATAAGTGCAATCCATCTTGTGAAGATGTGTTTGCCGTGTGTGCTTTTTCTGTTGAGGATAATATATGCAAGTCCTGCGGCAAACAACAGAATTGATGCTGAAATATTTATTATTTCTGTCGTGCGTCCGATTGATGCTATATTGTAAGCCGTTACAGATGCAAAATACACAAACAGGGGAGATACTGCATCAAAAATAAACACAATCGGCAGAATCAGCAATGAATCAATAAATACGCAGTCTGCAAAGTCTGTCGGCATCTGAAAAATATTGTCCATGAGGGCTATTGTGCACATTATACCGGTACACCAGGCAACAGAAGTACATTCACACCACAAGACACTCTCACGCTTTTTTAAGTAGGTGAACAATGCCAGTGCCTGGGAAGCGAGCATAGGGATAAAACCGAATATTGTTTTATATGCTGTGTGCATTGTTTCCCAGTAAGTGAAGAATATGAGAGATGTCCCCACAGCCACAAGCACAGATGCAATAACTGAAAATGCAGTTATAAGATTGCGTCTTGATGACAGTTCTTTATCTTCCTGTGTGGTGAATCTTTTTTCACCGTATATTATGTCTTCCACTGATATACCGAAAATCTCAGCAAGTCTGCACAATGTTTCAATGTCCGGCTGTGTTCTTCCGTTTTCCCAGCTTGAAACAGTCTGCCTTGTCACAAAGAGTTTTTCTGCAATATATTCTTGTGACATATTCAGTGATGTCCGGTATTTTTTAAGATTTTTTTCAATCTTAGGCATAAAGATCACCTCCGTTTTAATTAAATCATAAAACGAAGGCTTTGTAAACTGATTTTATCTTAAAATTATGTCAACAATTTGTTGCGTAACGCATTATAGCCGTTTTTTAAGTTTTTTTGTATTATTGTAAAAGAATCGGCTGGATCTGTTTGCCCACCATTGCCAGTAATAATGTGTCTTTGATACGTGAAAAATCAGCAACAACCGAAGTGGGTTTATTTTCGCTGTCATCCTGACCGCAGGGGACAAAATAGATGTTTTTGTAATTAAGAAGACTGCCTATATTTTTTGCCGCATTGCTGAGTGCATCGTTTGTTGAAACAGCAATAACAACAGGCATCGCATTGCGTAACGTTGATTTTGCTGCAAGAGTTACGGGAGTATCTGCAATTCCGAGAGCAAGTTTTGCAAGTGTGTTACCCGTACACGGGGCAATAACAAGCGCATCTATTATTTTTTTAGGTCCTATAGGTTCTGCGGCAGTCAGAGAATGAATGATTTTTCTTTCGCATATACTTTCAATTTCATTTTTGAAACTTTCGGCTGTTCCGAAACGGGTATCTGTGTTGTATGCATTGTCTGACATAATGGGATATATGTCAATTCCTGAATTTTTGAGTTCCTTGATATAAGGAATGACTTTGCTGAATGTGCAGAATGACCCGCATAATGCAAAGCCCAGTTTAATTGCCATTTCTATCACTCCAGTAGTAAGAAAGTACCGTGTCGCATATTATTTCACCTGCAGTTTCGGGTGATATTCTTCCGGGTAAAGATCCTGCTTTTATTGTATTTATTCCAAGTTCTTTTGCCAGGTCAAAATCAATACCGAACGGTGCTGATGCAATTTCTATTATCACGCAGTCTTTTTTTGTTTTTGTGAGAATATCTCTGTCAATGATTCTTGCTGGTACAGTATTTACAATAACCCTGAATTCATCGCAGATATCGGCAAAATCAGAAAGACGGCAGATTTTCATACCGTCTGACTCAGCTTCGGTCAGATTTTTTTCACTCCTTGCAATTACCGTGACCTCGGCACCAAGGAATTTTAGTTTTTTTGCAAGTACACCTGCACATTTGCCGTAACCAGTAACTGCACACCTGAGACCGTCCACTGTAACGGGAAGCGCGTTTATTATAATTCCTATAACGCCTTCTGCCGTAGGAACGGCATTTTTTAATGCAAGTGAATCGTTTTGGTAGTAGTCGTAAACTTTTATATTTTTAGTTCTGAGTTTTTCAAGATGTTCATTGTTGAAGAGTCCTCCGGTTACAATGCTGTTTTCAGGTATAAGTCTTAAAAAATCACCGAAATAGAAGTTTTCTCCGGCAAGGGGAGTGTTTATGTTCACATTGTCGCGGCTTACTGGAACAGGAAGAATAAACACATCCGTGTCCCTGAAATCATCTGCTTTGTATTCACCGGGATAAACACGTCTTGTACAATATCCTTTGTTTTCAAGTAAAGTCTTGATGTATGAAAAACGGCAGTCACCACCGATTATCATAAAAACAGGTTTGTTTTTCATATCAGTCCTCCTGTGCTATTCTATGCCGAATCAGTTTATAACGTGAAAAAAATGCTTGCAAAGGATTGTTTTTTTTATAAAAATAAATTATAATATAAAGATAAAAAGTATAATGATATTTTTATATATATTTTTAGTTAGGATTTGATTTTTTGAGCCGTAAGTATTGGCGTATATCGTCATTTGACAAAGAGCGTGTTGCCGAACTTGCATATGAATACGGTTATGATGAACTTGCAGTTTTTCTTTTGGCTGCGAGAGGCATCACCGAGCCTGAAGATCTTGATGAATTCCTGAATTCCGATGCAGAACTTTCCGATCCGTTTCTTCTTAAGGATATGGATAAGGCTGTTGACAGAATTGCAAAAGCAATAGACAATTATGAAAGAATTGCAATTTACGGGGACTATGATGCTGACGGTGTTACCGCAACAGCACTCCTGTATCTTTATCTTGAATCTCAGGGGGCAGATGTAACATATTACATCCCTTCAAGAATGAATGAAGGCTACGGACTTCATAACAGTGCGATAGATATGCTCGCAGAAAATGAAGTAAAACTTATTATAACAGTTGATAACGGTATTAATTCATGCGCAGAAGCAGAATACATAAAGTCAAAAGGTATGGAACTTATTGTTACCGACCATCATCATCCCGGCAGTGTTCTTCCTGATGCTGTAGCTGTTGTCAATCCTCACCGTCAGGATGATATAAGTCCGTTCAAGGATCTTGCAGGTGTCGGTGTTGCATTTAAGCTTGTTGCCGCAATAGAAGGCGGAGATTATGAAAACATACTTGCTGATTTTGCAGATATTGTTTCCATTGGTACAATTGCAGATATTGTTCCTCTTAAGAGCGAAAACAGAGTTCTTGTTGTAAGAGGTATAGAATCTCTTAACAGCTCTCCCAGACCGGGAATTGCCGCCATAAGAAATATTTCGGGCAGTATGACAAAAGATCTTAATGCAACAAGCGTTGCGTTCACACTCGCTCCCAGAATCAATGCTGCAGGCAGAATAGAAGAAGCAGCAACAGCACTCAAACTTTTTCTTACAGAAGATGAGCAGGAAGCAGAAGACCTTGCAGAAAGACTTGATTCTTTCAATTCAAAAAGACAGGAAACAGAAGCTTCAATAGTTGATGAAGCTGTCAGCAGAATTGAAAATGATGAAACTCTTAAATATTCAAAAGTGATTGTTGTTGACGGTGCTGACTGGCATTCCGGCGTTATAGGTATTGTTGCTTCAAAACTTGTTGATAAATACGGCAAACCCGTAATGGTTATTGCCCGTGACGGCAGTGGTGAAGCGAAAGGTTCATGCAGAAGTATCGAAGGTTTTTCGCTGTTTGATGCTCTTTCTCATGCCGAAGATCTGCTTGTCCGTTTCGGTGGACATACTCTTGCGGCAGGTTTCACCGTAAGGGATGAAATGATAGATGCTTTCAGACAGCGTATAAATGAATATGCAGATTCGCTCGATGTTTTTTATCCCGTTCTCAATCTTGATTGCAGAATCAACCCTGCAAAGATTGATCTTGATTTTGTTGAAAGTCTTTCGGCACTTGAACCTTTCGGTGCTGAAAATCCTCAGCCGATGTTCGGGATTTATAATGTTGTTCTTAAAAATATGCGATCAATCGGAACAAAGCTCAATCATGCAAGAATTGTGTTTGAGAAAAAAGGGCAGCAATACAGTGGTGTTCTTTTCGGCATGTCGGCAGAAGAACTTCCTTTTGAATCAGGCGACACAATAGATATTGCAGCAATTATAGATAAAAACGAATATAAGGGCGAAGTCAGACCGAATATATATATCAAGGCAGTAAGAAATTCCGAAGTATGTGATGATGACTACTTTGAAAGTGAATTGATTTATAATAAAATAAAAAGCGGAAAAACACTGACCGAATCCGAGAGAATCTGTGCGTGTCCCGACAGAAATTTTTCTGTTCTCGTTTTCAGATTCATAAAGTCTCAGAAAAAATGCAACAGAAGTCCCGAACAGATTGCAATAAAGATAGGCTACGGCTCAAAGGATACCTGCAAAGTCAGAGTTGTTCTTGATGCATTCTGTGAACTTGAATTGTTGAAATACGAAAACGGATATTATTTCCCCACTGAAAATACAAAGAAAGTTTCTTTGGGCGATGCACAAATTCTCAGACAAATCGGTTATAAGGAATAAAGGAGGCGGCTGTAATGAGTGATTCAGCAGATAATACAGGCAAATTGCTGTATAAGGAGTTAAAGAGCAGACTTGAAAAGTCTTTTCCTGCAGAACATATCGAAATTATAGACAAAGCGTTTGCTCTTGCTGATGAAGCGCATGGCGAACAGAAAAGAAAATCTGGCGAACCGTATATAATTCATCCGCTGGCAGTTGCTTCAATTCTGTTTGATGAGCTCGGTATGGATATGCCTTCGGTGGCTGCTGCATTGCTTCACGATGTTGTTGAAGACACACATTACGAACTTGCTGAAATAAAAAGTATGTTCGGTGATGAAATTGCACAACTTGTTGACGGCGTAACAAAAATCAACCGTATGTATATACCCAACCGTGAAGAGCAGCAGGCAGAAACTCTCAGAAAAATGCTCATTGCCATGTCGCAGGATATAAGAGTTATAATTATAAAACTTGCAGACCGTGTTCATAATATGAGAACTTTGCAGTATGTTCCGGAATCAAAAAGAAGAATGACTGCAAAAGAAACACTTGAAATATATGCGCCTATTGCGCACCGTCTCGGTATCAGAGCTTTCAAAGAAGAACTTGAAGACAGATCAATCAGTTTTCTTGATCCCGTTGCTTACCGTGATATAGGTGAAAAACTCGAAGAGCAAAGCACTCAGAGACAGGAATTTCTTGAGAAAATAAAATCTAAAATTACTGAACGCGTTCAGGAAACCGTAAAAGATGCAAGAATTGACGGACGTGTCAAGAGTGTTCACGGTATATACCGTAAAATGTATATCGGCGGAAAAAGTTTTGATCAGATTTATGACATATATGCAGTAAGAATTATTGTTGATACAGTTATTGACTGTTATAACTGCCTCGGAATTGTGCATGATATGTATCATTCTATCCCCGGCAGATTCAAGGACTACATTTCAACTCCCAAGCCCAATATGTATCAATCTCTGCATACCACACTTATCGGATCAGAGGCTATTCCTTTTGAAGTGCAGATAAGAACATGGGATATGCACCGTAATGCGGAATACGGTATTGCTGCTCATTGGAAATATAAAATGGGCAGAAGCGACAGAGATATTGATAACCGTCTTCTCTGGATCCGACAAATGGTTGAAAGTCAGCAGGAATCAGGTAATGCAGGTGATATTGTTCAGGATATCAAGAGCGACCTCGGTCCTGAAGAAGTATTTGTTCTTACGCCTAAAGGCTCTGTTATATGTCTTCCCATGGGTGCGACTGTTATCGACTTTGCTTACGCTATTCATTCAGCTGTCGGTAATAAAATGACAGGTGCAAAGGTTGACGGCAGAATTGTTCCCATAGATTATGTTGTGAAAACAGGTGAGATTGTAGAGATTCTTACATCTTCACAGCAGGGCAAAGGACCGAGCCGAGATTGGCTTAAAATCGTCAGAACAGGTGCCGCAAGAACAAAAATCAGATCATGGTTCAAAAAAGAAAAACGAGATGAAAATATCGTTGCAGGTAAGGCTGAATTTGAACGTGATCTCAGAAAGAGCAATATAAGATTAAGTGATGAGAATATGCAGAAACTCATCGAAGTGCTCGCTGAAAAACACAGACAGAATTCAGTTGATGATTTCTATGCTGCAATCGGTTACGGCGGAATCAGTATTTCAAGAATAATGCCTCAGATAAGGGACGAAGTTGCAAAGTTCCAGGTGGCAGAGCAGCCGAAACCTGTTGAAATAAAAATAACAAAACCGAAAAGATCAAAGGGTGAAGGTGTTATTGTTGAAGGTATTGACAACTGTCTTGTCAAACTTTCAAAATGCTGCAGTCCCATTCCCGGTGATGATATTATCGGTTTTATTACAAGAGGACACGGTGTTTCCGTTCATAAACGTGACTGTCCCAATGTTCCGAGAGATGTGTATACAAGTGATCAGGCAGATCGCTGGATAAACGTTTTCTGGGAAAATACAGGTGATAAAGAAGGTTTCAACGCAACACTTGTTATTTCATGTATTGACAGAATGTCTCTTCTTGCAGACGTTTCGGTTGCCCTTGCAAATATGCATGTTATGATTCATAACGTAAATACAAGAGCACCTAAAGACGGAACACATCTTATATACATGACAATTGCAGTAAACAATGCCGAACATCTTAAAGGCATAGTTGCAAAACTTATGAAAATCAACGGCATTTTCAAGATTGAACGTTCTAATTCATAAAAGGAGAAAAAGCAATGCATAAAAAATTGTACCGTTCATCAGAGGATAAAAAAATTGCAGGTGTATGCGGCGGTCTTGCCGAATATCTTAAAATTGATTCAACAATAGTAAGACTTTTGCTTGTGGTTTTCTGTCTTATGGGCGGAGCTGGAATTCTTCTTTATATAATAGCATGGCTTATTATTCCTGAAAAAACGGATTATAACAATATGAATAATTTTAATAGTAATAGTGGTGAAAACAGATGAAAGCTGTTATTCAGAGAGTAAAATCAGCTTCAGTTACAGTAGACGGCAATGTGGTAGGTCAGATAGGTAAAGGCTATCTTATTCTTCTCGGTGTTGTTGAGGGGGATACGAAAGCACATGCCGAAGTTATGGCAAATAAGACATCGGCACTTCGTATCTTCTGTGATGAAAACGATAAAATGAATAAGTCAGTTCTTGATATAGACGGAGAAATTCTTGTTGTTTCTCAGTTTACATTGTGTGCAGACGTAAAAAAAGGAAACAGACCGTCTTTTACTCAGTCTGCACATCCCGACACTGCCAATGAACTGTACGAATATTATATGCAGTGTCTTAAAAACAACGGTGTAAAAAATGTTGAACACGGCATTTTTGCCGCAGATATGGACGTTGCTCTTGTAAACGACGGACCTGTCACAATTCTTTACGATACGGATATCTGGAACGTAAAATAATAACTTGGTGAATTTATGATTATAAAAACTTTACCCCTCGGACCGTTGGATGCAAATTCATATATTATTATTGAAGAGGAAAGCGGTGCATGTGCTGTTATAGATGCAGGTGCATGTGATTCATCATTGCTTCTCGGTCTTGAGGATGACAGAATTAAAAAAGTTGAATATATTTTGCTTACACACGGTCATTTTGATCATATGAGCGGTGTTGCAGAGCTGAAAAAACACTTTCCTGATGCAAAAATTGCAATTCAGAAAGAAGATTCGGCAAGTCTTTTTGATGATTCCGTTTCTCTTGCAAAATATGTGGGTATTACATCTGCAGAAAAAACTCAGGCAGACATAATTCTTGAAGACGGTGAAAAATTGCCGTTCGGCGGCAAGGAAATCACTGTTATTCACACACCCGGTCATACAAAGGGGAGCGTTACATATATGATTGACGATTATCTGTTTACCGGTGATACACTGTTTTGCTGCTGTGTGGGAAGAACAGACCTGCCCGGAGGCAACAGTGAAGTGCTTAACGACTCAGTCTGTAAACTGTTTGATTTGACAGGTGAATTTACTGTTTTCCCCGGTCATGACAAAAAAACATCTCTCGATTTTGAAAGAAAGCGCAACAGATTTGTAAGGTGGAAAAACAGATGATTCTTTCAGTAATGGGGCACAAATTCAGGTTCGAAACTGAAAACGTTCTGAGGATCTTTTTCCCTCTTGAAAAAATTACTTATACAGAAGAGTTTCCCGACACTTCGGAAGACTATATTCTTACTTTTGCAAAAGACGGAATGATCGGCTGTGAGGTATGTCTTAACGGCAGAAAAGAAAAATCAGAGCAGACAATTGAAAATAAAACAGACAAGGAAGCTGAACTTATTCTTGCTCAGCTTCTTTACGGTATTCTGACAAAAATGACAGGTATAATGCCTGCATGGGGTGTTCTTACAGGAATCAGACCGTCAAAGCTTCTGAGAAACCTGGGGGCAGAAACAGACATGGCAGACGCTATTGATTTCTTTAAGAATGAACTGTATGTAAGCGACAAAAAAACAGAGCTTACATTTGCAGTTGCAAATGCAGAGGAAAGAATTATATCATTGTCAGAGAATAACTCATATTCTCTTTATGTTTCAATCCCGTTCTGTCCCACAAGATGTTCTTATTGTTCATTTGTGTCTCATTCAATTGCACAGGCAAAAAAACTTATTCCCGATTATATCAGACTGCTTTGCAAAGAACTGGAATATATTTCAAAAATTGCAACAGATCTGGGACTTAAGCTTGAAACAATATATTTCGGCGGCGGCACTCCCACATCGCTTGATGAAGAATCACTTGCGGTTTTAACAGATACAGTCAGAAAGAATTTTGATGTGTCATCTGTCCGTGAATATACAATAGAAGCCGGCAGACCTGATACATTAAATGCGGAAAAACTTAATATAATGAAAAAAGCCGGGGTTTCCCGTATCAGCATAAATCCGCAGACATTCAATGCGGAAGTGCTTGAAAATATAGGCAGAAAACATTCTCCTGAAATGACAGTCAAAGCTTTTGAAATGGCAAGAAATGCAGGGTTTGATAATATAAATATGGACTTTATTGCAGGACTGCCGGGCGATACATTCGAAAGTTTCAGGGCAAGTATAGGCAAGGCGCTTGAACTGTCTCCCGAGAATATAACAATACATACCCTTGCGCTCAAAAGAGCTGCAAATATAGTAACAAAGGGTGAAACGGATTCCGTTTACCGCGAAACAACAAAGATGATAGATTATTCAGCATCTGCACTTTATGAAAACGGATATTTCCCATATTATATGTACCGTCAGAGTAAAACTGTAGGTAATAATGAAAACGTAGGCTGGAGCAGACAGGGAAGAGAATGTCTTTACAATATCTATATGATGGAAGAAATTCATACAGTTCTTGCTGCAGGCGGTGGTGCAGTCACAAAGCTTAAATCTCCTTTTGACAAGCGTGTTGACAGAATATTCAATTTTAAATATCCCTATGAATATATAAGCAGATTTGAAGAACAGCTTCAGCGTAAAAATTATATATATGAATTTTATAATCTGGTGATTTCTGATGAAAATTAATAAAGAATTCGTTTATGAAAAAATTGAAAATGTCCCGTCCTGTCATGCGTCAACTGTTCTGCCTCTTGATGACGGCAGAGTAATGGTTGCATGGTTCGCAGGTGAACACGAGAGCAATGACAATGTACGTATCTGGTTTTCCGTAAAAGAAAACGGTGTATGGTCAACTCCCGTTCAGATTTTTTCAGATGAAAATATTCCGCATTGGAATCCTGTTCTTGATATGAAAAATGACGGAAATATCAGACTGTATTATAAGAAAGGCAAAAAGATTCCTTTCTGGAAAACATGGTTTGTTGACAGTTCTGATTCAGGGAAGACATGGACAATGCCGAAGATTCTTGTTGAAAATGATGAATCAGGCGGAAGAGGTCCGGTAAAGAATAAATGTCTCCGTACTTCATCAGGTATTCTGCTGGCTCCTGCATCAACAGAACAGAAAAAACAGTGGAGATGTTTTATTGATGTTTCGGAAGATGACGGTGATACCTGGAATAAGAGTAACTACATAGTAAGACCGAGAAAAGATTTCGGTCTTGTAAAAATGATTCAGCCGACACTATGGGAAGACAATAACGGTGTTATCCATGCACTTATGCGATCAGATAAAGGCAGAATTTACAGAAGCTGTTCAACAGACTCAGGTTATAAATGGTCAAAGGCTGAAAGAACAGAACTCCCGAACAACAACAGCGGTATCGATTGTGTAAGAGTTCCTGACGGACGTATTTTTCTTGTATACAATCCCGTTGAAGAAAACTGGGGTGAACGTTCACCTCTTGAACTTGCCGTGTCAGAGGATAACGGTAACACATTTAAATGTGTTGCAGTGCTCGAAAATCAGAAAGACGGTGAGTTTTCATATCCCGCTATAACATATCACAATAATAAACTTTACATAACATATACTTTTAACAGAGAAAAAATAATGTTCTGTGAAACAGAAATCTGAAGGGAAGGACAGGTACTGAATAATGGCAGGAAGAAAAAAACAATCTTTGCTTAACGGTGCACTTGTACTTGTAATGGCAACTGCTTTTGTTGAAATAATCGGGGTTTTGTATAAAATTCCGTTAACAGAGCTTATCGGCACAATGGGCAGAGGGTATACAGGTGTTGCATATAATATTTATATTCCTATTTACAATATTTCAATGGCAGGACTTCCCGTTGCAATATCAAAACTTGTGTCGCAAAGCGTTGCAGAAGGTCATTTCAATAATGTAAAAAAAATATTCAAAATTGCGTTCAGACTGTTTTTTGTAACAGGTCTTGTGGGTACGGTGATACTGCTTATAATTGCATATCCCTTTGTAAAATCCATGAATGCAATGAGTTCATTACCTTCTGTACTTCTTATTGCTCCGGCTGTTTTTGTCTGCTGTGTAATGGCTACATACAGAGGCTATTATTCCGGACTCAGAAATCAGACTCCCTCTGCAATTTCGCAGATGTTTGAAGTTATAGGCAAACTTGCATTCGGTCTCGGTCTTGCATTTGTTGTGCAGAAACACGGTATTGATTGGTTCAATAAAGGACTTCCTGTTTTCGGCACAGAGTGTGCAACATATCAGGATGCGGTTATGGCTCTTACTCCTTACGCTGCCGCAGCTTCAATTTTCGGTGTTACAATGGGTGCCGTTGCGTCTCTTGTATTCCTTGTTATCAGACATAAAATTGTAGGTGATAAGATAACAGCAGAAGAAATTGCGCAGTCTCCTGCAGCTGATACAGGCAAAAATATTGCAAAAATGCTTCTTACAATTGCATTCCCCGTTGTAATAAGCACTCTTGTAATGAATATAACAAATCTTATTGATACATGGTCGATTCAGGCAAGACTGCTTTCTGCAATTGAGAATAATCTTCCCGTAATAACAAAAATGTACAATGAAGCATTTGTACAGACATCACCAATGACAAATGTGCAGATAAAAGATTATCTTTACGGTGCTTATGAAATTGCCCTGGACTTCAGAAATCTTGTTCCCACAATCACAACAACGCTGGGTATGAGTGCAATTCCCGTTCTTTCAGAAGCATGGACACTCAAGAACAAACTTATGATCCGTTCATCAATTGAGTCTGTAATGAGAATTGCAATGCTTATTTCTCTGCCTTGCGGTATAGGTATGGCAGTGCTGTCAGAAGATCTTCTTCACCTTGTTTACGGTTCATCAGACAGTATTACAATCACAGCTTCAATAATGGCACTTTACGGCTGCTTTGTTTTTATAATGTCAGCAGCTCAGCCTCTTATCAATATGCTTCAGGCAATCGGCAGACCTGATATCCCGATGAAATCCGTATCATGTGCCGCAGTTGTAAAAGTTCTTGTAAACTTCATTCTTGTAGGTATTCCTCAGATTAATATAAAGGGTGCTGTTATCGGTAATTTCTGCTTCTATCTTATGACAGTTGCAATAAATCTTACTGCACTTTCAAAGCAGACAGGCGTCCGAGTGAATGTGAAATCTGTTTTCCTCAAGCCCTTGATCTGTGCATCAATGTGCGGTGTTTCTGCATGGGCAGTGTCAGGTCTCGGCAAAAACTTTATCCCCGCATTTGAGCTTAATACGAGAATTGCAACTGAAACAGTTGCCGCTGTTTTTGCAATTTTTGCCGCAGTAGTTGTGTATGCTGTTGCACTTCTTTTCACCCGTACTCTTGTCAGTGAAGACATAAAAATGCTTCCCAAGGGCGAAAAAATTTGTAAAGTACTTGAAAAATATAACCTTATAGGGTAAAATATATAGGAAAATGTGAAAAAATAGGCGGAAATTTAAAATGGCTGTTGACTATAAATTCAAAGATAGGTATAATATAACAGATCTGATCGAAATTATGCGTATTTTAAGAGCACCCGGCGGATGTCCGTGGGATGCCGAGCAGAATCACGATTCAATCAAAAAGAACTTCATCGAAGAAACTTATGAAGTTGTTGAAGCTATCAATAAAAATGATTCCGAACTTTTAAAAGAAGAACTCGGAGATGTTCTGTTGCAGGTCGTTTTTCATGTAGCAATGGAAGAAGAAAAAAATGGCTTCAATTTCGATGATGTTGCAGACGGTATCTGTAAAAAGCTGATTGTCCGTCATCCTCATGTTTTCGGTGATATTTCTGTTGAAAATACTGATGAGGTTCTTGCCAACTGGGATGCAATAAAACGCAGTACCAAAAAACAGGTGACAACCACATCTGCAATGGAATCCGTTCCCAGAGAATTACCTGCTCTTATGAGAAGTTCAAAACTTCAGTCCAAGGCAGCAAAATCAGGTGCTGACATTTCAGGTGAAATTTCTTCATATATTGAAAATAAAGCATCAGCATTGTCAGATAATATAACTGAACAGAATATAGGCGAACTTCTTTTTGCAGTGGTTGCCGCTGCCAGAAAGAACGATATAGATCCCGAAGAAGCTCTTACAAAGGTTTCTGACAGATTTCTTGATGATTTCAGGAAATTCGAAAACAGTACAGATACAGAAAAGGAAACTGCAGATCTGTACTTATAATTTGCCAAATATTGTATGATTATAGATTTGGAATATAGTCAAAAAAGGAGGAAAAAGATAATGAAGAAAACAGAACTTGTTGCTGCTGTTGCTGCAAAGGCTGAGATTTCAAAGAAGGATGCTGAAGCAGCTGTTAACGCTGTTGTAGCAGCAGTTACAGAAGCTCTTGCTAACGGTGACAGTGTTCAGCTCGTTGGTTTTGGTACATTCGATGTACGTGAACGTGCAGAAAAGCAGTGCCGTAACCCCAGAACTGGTGAAACAATGACTGTTGCAGCTACTAAGGTTCCCGGTTTCAAGGCTGGTAAAGCTCTTAAAGATGCAATCGCAAAGTAATTAGGTTATGTCCATAAAAGGCGGAAAGAGTTATCTCTTTTCGCTTCTTTTATTTTTTTTTGCAGAAAATAATATATCTTTTTCTTGTAATGAGTTTTATTGGTATGTTAAAATAATTGTAAATAGTGCATTTTATCGGAGTGATATATAATGAAAAAAATAATTGCAGTATTTCTTGTTGCGGTGACGGTTTTTTCAATTGTTCCGTTTTCGGCATTTGCTGCAGGATCTGAGAGCTATAAAACAGAAACACAGGAAACTGATTACAGTGCAGATAATGTGCTTGGTGGAATTATTGCAAATGCAATGAATGATTCGGAAACTGAAAAAGAATTCAATAATAATTGCTTTATTCAGAGTGTTGCCTTATCCCGATATGAAGCTGAAGTTTCACTCTCTGCACAGGATAATTCAACAGTGGTGGTTGCAGTATATGACGAAGAATCGGGTAAAATGGTTGCATCGGGTGAAACCGGTGTTGATTCTTCGTCAGAAAATGTTACGGTAACGCTTAATGAATGTGAAATGCCCGAGTATTTTATTATCAAAGCATTTCTGCTTGATGAAGAGAATAAACCATTGTGTGCAAATTACGAAAACCGTGAGAACACAAAAGCTTTTGAAGAATTCTTTGCAAAGACAATTTATGATTTTGATGAAGAAAAAGTAATAAATCTTGATGCGTCATATGAATCGAATTTTGCAGTTATTTCCGATGATGCAAAAATATCTCAGCAGACAGAAACAGAAAATATTCTTGTTATAAACAACTATGATGAGGGGATTTATGTTTTTGAAAATGCTGATGAAGTGATTTCACATCTGAGCGAAAATGATATTCTCTATTTTGTATACGGTTATGCTCAGGATGATTATATCATCACAAAAGTCGGTTCTGTGAAAAATGATAACGGAACAGTTACTGTTACTGCTGCAGATGAGTTTGAAATAAGTGATTTTTTCAGTTACATAAAAATAGATTCAACAAAACAGCAGACTGCCTCACCACAGACATTTGCTCTTGCAAGAGGTTTTGATGATGAGCGCGGTGATGAAGATGTTACAAAACAATATTCAATAGAAGCATTTTCCGTTCAGTTCAAAAATGGTGATAAAAAAGATCCCGATAAGGATATAATTATTGATTCTGATATTGATTATGATATTACCGTAAATTGTTACTCAAGTTTTCTTAAAAATTATGTCAAGTTCTATTATGATATCAGACTTCTTGGTAAGGATGCGTACGAATTTGAGTATAAGATAACGGCATCTTTTAATTTTTCTCTTGAAATTGATGCATACGGTGAAATCAGTATGGTTTTTTACGGACTGAAAGATAAATCAATTCCGATTCTTCCTGCGCTGGATATTACCGTTACAATCAAGCTTAAAATTTCAGTTTCTGTACATGCTGCAGCAACAGGAACAATCGGTGTCGAAATGACACGAGGTATACAGAGAAGCTATGATAAACGAAAAAATATAGATATTACGAAAAAAATTGTACCTGATACAAAACCTTATGTCAGGTATACGGGAAGTATATCTCTTGAAATTGCTGTTGAGCCTACAATTGAAGCAGGTTTTAAAATTCTTAAAGTTTTTTCTGCAAAAATAGGTGTTGAAGGAAAAATAGAATATGTGCTTACACTTCTTGAGCAGTCAATCGGTTCGGATGACACTCTTGTGTATAAAATTCATTGCTGCGACGTTTGTTTTGATGTTAAAAAGAATGTAGGACTTTCTGTTTATTTCAAAATCGGTTTCAATATAACTAAAGATCCTGAAAAAGAGCAGATAATAGCAAAACTTAATCTTTATGAAAAAACAACAAACCCTAAACAATCTCATTTGTCATTATGTGAGGGTGACTGGGAATTTGAAGACGGTGAATGTAATAATTATCTTTACAGAATTGAATTTTATGTTACCGATGAACTGAAACAGCCTTACGCAGGAATAGAAATTTCAGAAAAGTCTGACAGTGCAATAACAGACAGTAACGGAATTGCTGTTATTTATATGAAGCAGGGAGCGCATAAAGTTTCGGCTTCGGAACCTTACGGCAGAGAATTGGCAACAGAAGAATTTGTTGTAAAAAAAGAATCCTGCAGAATTGATATTGAAATTTTCCGCTGTAAAGTGGTTGCATTTGTAAGGGATGATTTCGGGAATCCTCTTTCCGGTGTTACAGTATATAATGAATATGTAACGAATGAAGACGGACAGGTTGAATTTTATCTTACAAGCGGTATGCATACGATCCGTGCTGTTACAAAAGAAGGTTTTGAAGCATCAAAGACAATTATTATTGCTGATAATCCTCTTGAAAATGTGGAACTTGTTATTTCGGAATGCAAAGTCTATATACGTGTTATTGATGATGACGGCAAACCGATACAAGGAGCTTTGATAAACGATAAATATACTACAGATGCAAACGGTGAAACAGAAGCATATCTTGAAAAAGGTGAAAATACTGTAAGTATACTTACTCCCGACGGGGCAACTGTTCTGAAAGATGCAACTGTTGAAAAGATAGGGCAGGAGTTTGAATTTATAATTTCAAAATGCAAAGTTGTTGTTACCGTTACAGATGAAAACAATAATCCTTTGTTTGACATTTGTGTCAATAATAAATATTTCACCAACATAAACGGAACAGCTGAATTTGAAGTTACGGAAGGCATTCATTCTGTTTTTGTCAATGCGGAAAACGGTGAAGAGCTGTCTCAGACTATCTTTGTTTCCGATCAGAAACAAATGAATGTTTCCTTTGTTATTGACAGCGGAAAAACACAAGAAATCGCACAGGGGCAGTGTGGTGATGATGCATACTGGAAACTGAGAGAAAACGGTGAACTTTACATTTACGGTACAGGGGATATGTGGGATTTTGAATATAATATTCTTTCATATTCGCGAAGCTGTAAAGCTCCCTGGTATCCGCAGAATATATCCGATATAAAAACTGTTAAAATTGAAGAGGGAATCACAAGTATAGGAACTGCCGCATTTTTTGATATTTACCATCTTGAAAGTGTTATTATTCCGGAAACTGTCACAAGCATAGGTGATTTTGCTTTTTATTATTGCAGAGAGTTGAGATCTGTCAATATTCCTGATTCCGTTAAACAAATAGGAGATTTTGCATTTGCGGAATGTATATATCTTAATGAAATTGCAATGCCCGGGCAAAGTTTGTTCATCGGGAATAGTGCTTTTGAATCTTCAGGA
>JAZOUN010000059.1:0-8456 GCA_045658165.1 Acutalibacteraceae bacterium | reverse complement strand
ATTCAATTGAAACACCTTCGGTGTTTGCACTTCGTGCCGGGCGTTGGGTCAACGCCCCTACTGTAGCTATCTGATAAATTAAAATCCCTTTCGGTAAATCGGAATTTGTCGGATTAATTAACAATGTATAATGTACAATTTACAATTGTGCAGTTGTAACGATACAGGCGGTTTTTGCAAATCATTGTAAATTGTACATTGTAAATTATTCATTGAAAGATCCCGATAAATTATTATTCAATCATATCCGGGCGTCAGTTCCCCACCGCCCTGTTTTTTAGTACATCTACTGTTTTATTTGTTGTATTTATACCTTGCAAAAATTAAAAAAGAAACATAATATGCAAAAAGTTTCAGTATCAGAAAAAAAACAGCAACAAAAATCAGCATAAATATAATGAATAAAACAAAAATAAAATACATGTCATTGCCAAAAATATAATTAATGTTTTCTGAAATTATATTGGAAACAAAAGAATAATTTGAAAAAACTACAATAAAAACAACAGTAAAAATTGATGCCCATTTTCGACACTTGCATATATTTTTTATACAGCAATCTTTATAACAGATTTCATCAGCATGTGTTTTATGTAAAAGCATATCGCAATTCTTAACATCATCAAACCATAATTTTAAAGGGACCAAAAAATACAATCTGAATTTATACATATGTACCCCACCTTAAATTAAAAAATACGATTATACTTATAACCTTCTATATACGAATATCCTTTATTTAAGTCACCGGTATATATTATTCCGGTAATCACAAAACCTGATGATTTTTTTGTTTTATTATTTTTTACCGTAAACTGAAATCGTCCGTAATAATATTGGCCTTCCGGAACACCAAAAGGATTGCATCCTGTTTGATCACCAACAACATGGGTAATATATGAATAAGCAATCCCCAATGGAGCCAATGCTGCAGTCATTAAGGCGGCAGTTCCCCACCGACCGTAGTTGGTTAACTATCAATCACAGAACCGTCCCCTGTCTTGTATCCTGAAAATGTTGACAAAAAAAAATTTTGAATTATAATTATAATGCTAATATAAAATAGAAAGGTTGTTTTTTATGAAGAAATTTATTGCAATCATGATGACAGTTATCATGCTTGTCTGTGCTTTTGTACCTGCTGTTTCTGCTGCTACACCTGCAGAAGAGGCAAAGCTTCAGTTTAATGAAGACGGTACATTTAAAATTATGACTCTTTCAGACATTCAGGATGATGCATTAATTCTCAGTGTCACAGCAAATTATCTTGATGCTGCTGTTGCATCAGAAATGCCTGACCTTATCATTCTTACAGGTGATAACATCGCAGGTCATCTTACAGCAAATGCAGCAAAGAGTGCAACTGCTATCAGAAAAGTTATGGACATTCTTGAACCCTACGGCATTCCTGTTGCTATGGTATTCGGTAATCACGATGATGACGGTGGCAGAATGACAAAAGAAGACCAGATGAAGGTTTACGAAGAGTACAGCTGTTTTATCGGTTATGATGAAGGTGAAGAAATTGACGGCGTTGGTACATACAATGTGCCTATCTTCTCATCAACAGATGACGGTGACATCGTTTTCAACTGCTGGCTTTTTGATTCAGGCAGCTATGAAGAAGGCGGCGGATATGATCACGTAAAGCAGAGTCAGCTTGATTGGTATAAAGAAAAGTCTGCTGAACTCAAGGCTGCAAACGGCGGCGAACCCGTTCCTTCATTTGTATTCCAGCATATCATTGTTCCCGAAATTTTTGAAGCTCTTGATGAAGTACCTGCCGGTACACCCGGTGCAATCTCAAAGTATGGCAAGACTTATGCTCTTCCCGAAACTGCAGCAGAGGGCAGCTTTATGGGTGAACCTCCTTGTCCTGCAGCAACAAACGGCGGCGAATTTGACGCTCTTGTTGAAGGCGGCGACGTTATCGGTATGGTTTTCGGTCATGACCATTCAAACTCATTCATCGTTCCTTATAAAGGTATCGATCTTATCAATAACCCCACATGCGGCTTCCAGTCATACGGTATGACAGAAGTCAGAGGTATCAGAATGTTCATTCTTAATGAGGATGCTCCTGCTGAATACGAAACATATATTGTTAAGTATCAGGACCTTTTTGCTGATGATCCCATTGCAATGCTTATGCATGATTTCTTTGCATTCATCAGTAACTTTATTGCTGTATTCAGCGCTATGTTCGGCAGCCTCAGCGGCATGTTCGGTTAATTGCAAATAATATTTCAGCCACCCTTCGGGGTGGCTGTTTTTTTGTTATTGTAAGACAGGGGACGGTTCTATGTCTTATATATAATCCTCTCGACAACACCTTTTGTTACTCCCGTCAATCTGCTAATCTGCCTGATTGAAATACCTTTTTCTTTAAAGCTTCTTATGTCAAGAAGAACAAGACACAGAACCGTCCCCTGCCTTAGCCCTGTCTTACTGAATTGTCAATGATTATTGATTCAAAAAATCTATGAAGCTTTGTGCCTCATCTTTTGTTTCGTATTGCAAAATAATATATTGTAAAGAATAATCTGAATTGTCTAATTCAAATTTAACAGTCTCTATTAAAGCATCACCAAAACAATCGAACTGTTCATAAAGTTGACTTTTGTCAAGTTGAGACAATGCAACAAAACAATTAAACTGAGCTCCGTCAGGCAAAGCCCTTAACATAACATCATTTTCAGTCAACGCATCTGTCCATTCAGAATAGGAACTGTAATGAGAATAAAGATATTTTCCTGCTTTATATTTAGATTTAAAGAAACCTATACTGAAATTTGATTCTTCTGTTTCTTCATTTCTTTCAATATATAATAATAACGCTCCGTTTTCGCCGTTTTCTCCAAGATAAACAGTTTTTAATTCAGTATACTCAATTCCGGCACCGGCAAAATCTTTAAGGTATTCAATCGGTGTTTCACTCCATGTTCCTATGTTAATAGTGCCACCATCAACAAAATACATTAAAATTGCTAAAATTGAAGCTAATATAAACACACAAAAAGCAACAATTCTTTTTTTTCTCATACAATTCACCTTTAATACATTTTTACTAACTTATTATTTTATTACTGTTTGTCTGTTAATTCAAGTTTATCACTTTGAAATTTCAAAGTCAATACATAACAAAAAAAACAGGGCAAAAAAGCTCTGTTCTGTTTGTATCAGTTCATTAAATCAGAATTTATCGGGATGATTTGAATTAACCAATCGTAGGGGCTGCCATTGGCAGTCCGTACGGAAACACTTGCTGTAACGGACGCCCGATGGGCGCCCCTACGTTGTAATTTTTAAATTTAATATCACCGACAAATTATTGTTTACCTGCCTGATTAAATATTTCAACGCCCCTACGGGATATCGTTTCATTGAAAATTGTACATTGTAAATTATTCATAAAAAAACGGATGCGTATGCATCCGTTAATTTTTATTAAGCTGTAACTGACTCTGCTGCATTGATACTCAGTGCTGCAACCCAGCCGTTTGCTGCATCGTTGCTGTCGTATTCAACAACAACACTGTCACCCTTTGCAAGGAAAATAGCCTCGGGCATATCGTCTGCAGAAACCATTACATAGTCACCGATACCGCTGACCTTGATGTAATAACATGTTGAGCCGTTTTCAATCTGGCTTCTGATGTCTGAAATAACACCTGAAACAGATACAACACCTGTATTTTCGTCTGAAACGTCTGAACCGTCTTCAGTAGGTGTTTCGGGAACAACTGATGTATCAACATCGATTGAAACAGTCTTGTTGTCCTTGAGAGCAACTGCATAGTTTTCAATACATTTTGCAAGGTTGGGTTTACCGTCTGCATTGTCTGTTGCAACGATATTGTAGTTGCTTACGTTAACCATTGCATAACCCTTAACAACGTTACTTGCGTCCTTCATGGACATGAAGTATGTTGCTTCACCGTCAAGGTTGATGAGAAGGGGGAATGTTGCAGTCCAGCCCTTATCTGAAAGAGCACCCTGAGCTGAATTCTGAGCAGCAGCTTCGGTAGCACCTGTTGTTGTATAGAACATAGCTTCCTTTGTACGCTGGTTGATAAGAATAAAGCCGAGGATTGATTCGTCTGCAGTAACACTGGTTACGCCTGTGTAGATATAAACGTCGTCGTTCATTGCGATGTAGCTTGAACCGAGAGTTGATTTCTTAACACCTGACTGACCGAAGATTGAGTTCCAGAAACCGTTAAGGTATGTGCCGTAATAGTTATACTGCTGAATAAGAAGGTCTGCATTGTAAGCCTGGTCGATCCATGAAAGGCTTACTGAACTGTCAGCAGCAGAAACACCTGCAACAACTTCGTCAATTGTGTAGTATTCCATTTCACCTGTAACGGCATCAACCATGATGATACCCTTTACATCGTCACCGCCGATAAGACCGATTTTCTTTTCAATAACTTCGCAGATCCAGTAAGGAGTGCCGTTATCGTCTGCTTCAAATGAGATATTGCCGATAATTGCTGTGGGATATGCAAAACGGACAATACGCTGAAGATTCTTCTGGAAATGTTCTGTGGGTGAGTACTTGATATAGCTTTCTGAACCCTTTTCGTTAAGAAGAACGAAGTTTGTTTCCTGAGTGTTCATGTTAACAATAACGTAGCCGGGGAAACCGTCTTTTGTATTGTTGAGCCATTTGAACACGTTACCGTATCTGAGGGGATAAACTCTGCAGGGAGCACCGTTGTAGTTTATCTGTGTTGAGTACTCTGTTGCAAGTTCGAACTGTGATTCAAGACCGATTGTTGCAAGGTCACCGAGAACCTTGTCTGCAAGTTTTTCTGCAGCAGCCTTGTCTATCATTGCAACGTTTTCAAAGTCAACAGTGCTGTCAATCTTTGTAACGCTGGAATCAAGTTCAACATTGTCGCTGAATGAAAGAAGTTCGCTGTAAGATGCAGCTCTGAAGAACACGCTTGATGTAAGATAACCGACACCGAGCACAAGAGCAAACACAACAGCAATAATAACGGGAGCTATTGAAACTCTCTTTACGTAGGGAATGTATTCGGGACGGATGAATGCCTGAGAGAGAAGCACATTTGCACCGATAAAAATTGCAATTACCGCTGCAATGTATGTGTAGAATTCAATCGCACCGAAATTCATGGCAGGAAGCATAAAGTAATATGCAATCGCTGCACCGATGATTGTAATGATTATGCTCAGGACAATCTTAAGCCCTGCTTTCTCGGGAGGAATATATACCTCTTTTGTGGAAGAGTTACCTCTGCCGTTTCCCTTATCGGAAAAATCAACTTTGATAGGATCACTCATTTTTTTCAACTCCTAATGTATATTAAAAAATATTATACAATATAATTCTGATAAATACAAGCTCTTTTTATGCAATATTTCCACTCAGTCCGACAATTGACTTTTTCATCAGGGTGTGATAAATTATTCACATCCCGGGAAACGGAAGGTATAACTATGGAAATCAGAATCAGAAGAGTAGAAAAAAAAGACGCAGAAAGAATTTGTCTGCTCCTTGAAACAATAGCTCAGCTCCACCACGAGGGCAGACCCGACATTTACGGCGAGGGCGGTGCAAAGTACACCATAAGCGAAGTTGAGGCAAAAACAGAAAATGAAGATGAAATAATTCTTGTTGCCGTAAACGAAGATGATGTTGTAATGGGCTACACAATGTCAAAAATCATTGAAGTTGAAGCCTGCGGAATACTTCTCCCCCACCGCAAAATGTATATAGACGATGTATGTGTTGATTCAGCATTCAGAAAACACGGCATAGGAAAAATGCTTATGGATGCCACAAAACAGGTGGCAATTGATGCCGGATGCCATATAGCTGAACTGAATGTGTGGGCATTCAACGAAAACGCAGTCAATTTTTACAAGAACTGCGGAATGAATGTTCAGAGAATGTATATGGAATACGTGCTCAGCTAACAATGTCTTTTTGTATCAGTCGGATCAAACATCATCGACTGACGCACAACAGAATCAATATCATAAGAAGGTCTGTGTGAATTCTCAGACCTTTTTTTATTATAATTTGCGGCAAAGATATAAAGATGACCTATATGACCTTTCCTGTATCTGCTGTCCCCCGTTGCAATCCTGACGGAAAGTTCATCTATTATGTCCTCAGCCGTATCGGGATATTCCGACACAAAGGCATTGTATTCACTGTCAGTAATAAAAACATTGTTTAGTTTTCCGTGTGCGCGTTTTTTCTCCTCACACTCTTTCATTATCTCATTATTACATTCTTTCATTATTTCATTATTATATTGTTGCGATTCTGCTGCGATTGCGCTGCGATTCTCCTGCGATTCTGCTGCGATTGCACTGCGATTCTCCTGCGATTGGTCTGCTGTATTCAATTGATATATCCCCTGATACAGATCATAGTTAAGTACCGATATTTCAAGGAATTTCGGGTATTTTCTGACAGAGACCGAACCTGTTTGCTCAAGGTGTTTAAGTGCTGTTCTGATCTGACTGATCGTAAGTCTCATTTCCCGTGCAAGACTTGCATGAGACGTTGCCAGTGAGCCTCTTTTGATTTCAACTCCCTGGAACATCTGAGGCACAACATTCGCAGAAATAATAATGAAAAGCCAGAGCTTTAATGTATTGCTGTCATGAAACCATCCCCAGCTCAGGAGATTACGGTCAAGTTTTACAAAAGTAGTAGGCATTGATTGACATCCTTTCTGAAGGGTAAAATTTGTCCCTCCATATATAGTCCCAACTCTGCCTTTTGACACGGTTTTTCCGTGTCATTTTTGCAAAATCAAACATTTGTTCACAAAAAATTTACAAACCCCGTATAATAACAAAAATATTTTGATTTATTGAGCCAATTAACAATGTACAATTTACAATTGTGCAGTTGCAGAAATACAGGCGTTTTTTGCAAATCATTGTGCATTGCAAATTGCTAATTGAAACAGTCCGATAAATTATTGTTTACCTGCCTGATTAAAAATTCAACCGGTAGGGGCGTTGACCCAACGCCCGATTGCGTAGTGTAACGGAGCAATAACGGTGGAACACCGTTCAACCGGAATAAACTTGTTCCATTGAAACTTTGAAATTTCAAAGTCAATACATAAAAAAAAACAGGGCAAAAAAAGCCCTGTTCTGTTTGAATCTGTCCGTTAAATTTTAAATTATTAATCAACTAATCGACAGTTTTGCGTCTGAGTTTTAATGCTAAAAATATTACAACAACCACAACAACAAGAATCGTTACAATGCTTATTCCGTGTTGCATTATAATAAACATAAAAGCATCATGCAACATTGCATCCAACAAATAAAACGGTTTGCTATCATCAGATTCCAATTCATCTGCAAAAGCATTATTTTCTATCAGAAATATTGATCGCGAGAATCGACCGTCTTCTTCCTTATATGTCACGAACAGATAAGCATTATCATTTTTTACAAACACATTGCATGACACAAAACTTTCTGGATGTTTTTCTGAAACAATAAGTTTTGTTGGCGAAAAGTATATTGATTGAACATTCATTGTTGTAAAAGCAAGACCTGTTGTTTCAAAGAGATTTAAACATTTATATGAACAATTGTCAAGAATTGTAAAATAATCTTTTTCACATTGTCCGATTGATGTTGTATCTTTATTATGTCCCAAAATTACATCCTGTAATTCAGTATAATCAGGTCTGTATTTATAATTCAATGTATATGCATAACAACCAAAGAAACAAAGAAAAACAATAGCAATAGCAAGTGCAATGCTTATAATTTTTTTCACGGTTATATTATTCCCCTTTCTGATCAAAAATCCGTAAGCTCTTTTCTCAATTATGAATTAAGAATTATGAATCATATTTATAACACCATAAGAAGAGTGCCGATTCCGATCAAAACACAGCCGATGAGTGACTTCGGTGTAAACTTTTCGTGTAAAAATACAAATGCCAATACCAGAGTTATTACAACACTCAGCTTATCGACGGGAACGACCTTTGATGCGTCACCAATCTGCAATGCTTTATAATAACAAAGCCAGGAAGCACCCGTTGCCAGTCCCGAAAGAATAAGAAACAGCCAGCTTTTTTTGCTTATATCGGCAATTCCGCCCTGCGCATTCGTGATAAAAACCATTCCCCATGCCATAACCACAACCACTACAGTCCTGATTGCTGTTGCAAGATTTGAATTTACTCCGTCTATGCCGACTTTGGTCAGTATAGATGTCAACGCTGCAAATATTGCAGACAATAATGCGAGTATCAGCCACATACAACTGCACCTCCGTAAATCAGGTTTTACTAAGCCGATTATATCATAAGAATATTACAGAATTCAACCATTTATATAATCAAATCCCGCAGGGCTAAGATTTTGTTATTTATTATTTCTTCTTTATTCTTTTTGTCTGCATCAGCCCGGCAAATCATTGTTTACCTGTCTAAGTC
>JAZOUN010000058.1:0-3481 GCA_045658165.1 Acutalibacteraceae bacterium | reverse complement strand
CTGGGCTCAACCTTGTCACCCATAAGAACTGAGAATGTCTTGTCTGCTTCAATGGCATCATCAAGTGTGACACGGAGCATTATTCTTGTTTCGGGGTTCATTGTTGTTTCCCAGAGCTGGGCAGAGTCCATTTCACCAAGACCTTTGTAACGCTGAATGTCACACTGACCCAGTTTTTCCATATATGCATCTCTTTCTTCATCAGAATAAGCATAGAAGTGCTTTTTATTCTTTGTGAGTCTGTAAAGAGGGGGCTGTGCAATATAAACATAGCCGTGATCGATAAGAGGTCTCATATATCTGAAGAAGAATGTCAGAAGAAGTGTTCTGATGTGAGCACCGTCGACGTCGGCATCGGCCATTATAACGATTTTATGATAACGGAGTTTACTGATATCAAAATCTTCATCTATACCTGCACCGAGTGCTGTAACAACGGGAGAAAGCTTATCGTTGCCGATAACTTTATCAAGTCTTGCCTTTTCAACGTTGAGCATCTTACCCCAGAGAGGAAGAATAGCCTGGATGTTTCTGTCACGTCCGCCCTTTGCAGAGCCGCCCGCAGAGTCACCTTCGACGATGTAAAGTTCAGTGTTTTCGGGATTCTTATCTATACAGTCTGCAAGGTAACCGGGAAGTGAGTTACCGCCGAGAGCAGTTTTTCTTCTTGCGTTTTCTCTTGCCTTTCTTGCAGCTTCTCTTGCTCTTGATGCATCGAGTGATTTATTGAAAATCATCTTTGCAACAGAGGGATTTTCTTCAAAATATGTTGTAACCTTTTCTGTAATAAGCTGTGAAACGATCTGAGTCATTTCGGTATTACCGAGTTTACCCTTTGTCTGACCTTCAAACTGTGCTTCTGTAAGCTTTACACTGATAACACAACAAAGACCTTCACGCACGTCATCACCGGAAAGATTCTTGTCTGCTTCCTTAAGAAGACCGTACTTTCTGCCGTAATCGTTAAATACTCTTGTAAGTGCTCTCTTGAAACCTTCTTCGTGAGTACCACCGTCGATTGTTCTTACGTTATTTGCGAATGAAAGTATTGTTTCATTATAACCGTCGTTATAAAGCATAGCAACTTCTGCGTATTTATCACCCACAACAGTTGAGAAATGCATGGGTTTTTCGTGAATTGCAGTAAGTGCTCTTGATTCTGTTTCAAAAGTAACAAAGCTTGAAAGACCGCCATGGTAGCAGTAATCTTCTGTTACAGGGTTTTCATCATCGCGATAGTCTGAAAGTGTGATTGCAAGACCTGCATTGAGGAATGCACTTTCACGAAGTCTTGTCTGGAGTGTCTTGAATTCATAGACAGTTGTGTCTGTGAAGATTTCAGGATCAGCCTTGAAACGTACAAGAGTACCTGTTGTTTCGCTCTTACCTACAATTTCAAGGTCAGTTACTATATTACCTCTTTCAAATCTCTGCTTATAAACGTTGCCGTTTCTTGAAACTTCAACTTCAAGCCATTCTGAAAGAGCGTTAACAACTGATGAACCAACACCATGAAGACCGCCTGATACCTTATAACCGCTGCCGCCGAATTTACCGCCGGCATGAAGAACTGTAAGTACAACGGTAACAGCGGGGAGTCCCTGCTGCTCGTTGATATCAACGGGGATACCACGGCCGTTATCTTTTACTTCGATTATATTACCGGGAAGAATTGCAACGTCGATATTTGTACAGTAACCTGCAAGTGCTTCGTCGATTGAGTTGTCCACTATTTCGTAAACAAGATGATGAAGTCCTCTTACACCTGTTGAACCGATATACATACCGGGACGTTTACGGACTGCCTCAAGACCTTCAAGAACCTGAATCTGACCTGCACCGTATTCATCTGTTACTACAGTGTCCATAGTTTCAAGTTCTGCATTTTCTTCATTTTTGATGTTGCTGTCAATCTTTTCAAAATCGGCAGCATTAAATTCTTTCTTTTCTTCGTCCAAGAATAAACATCCTTTCTGATTCAATTCATTCGAATTGTCTGGATTTTGCACGCTTCAGAAGTGTAGAAGGTGCAATCTGTGTTATATATACTTTTTTTGAATTATTACCGTCTGAACATACAACAAACGATTTGGGAAGTTCGTATGAAACATTGACTACCTGTCCGTTTTTTTCGGATTCATTAAGATAATCTCTTGATGACTTCATAACTGTTGTAACATCCATATCAAATATACCTATAAGGTCTTTTGTTGTAATTACAGTTGATTGTCCTAAATGAAGATACATCAGATAACTCTTCCGTTTCTTATTTCAAAAGTTTTGCCGTCATAAAGTCTTAAAACAGTAGACGGTTCGCAGCATGTTATAAAAACCTGCCAGTCTCTTATATGATTAAGAATATAATCCTGACGGTGAATATCAAGTTCACTCATCACATCATCAAGAAGTGCAACAGGTCTTTCACCTGTTATTTCTTTAAGTATTTCTGCTTCGCCCAGTTTAAGTGAAAGTGCGGCTGAACGCTGCTGACCCTGTGAACCGAAGTTTTTGGCGGAAATACCGTCTATTTTTATATTTATTTCATCTCTGTGAGAACCTACATTTGTGGTTCCGTAAAGAATGTCACTTTTTTCGCTTTGTTTTATAATTTCTCTTATTTTATCAATACTTATATCTTCTGTTATATTCTCATATCTGTTAGCAGAAACTTTAAGCATATAATCAAGAGATAATTTTTCTTTGTTGCGTGAAAGTCCGGAATATATCTCAGATGATGTTGTACTGAGGTTTTTGAGATACTTTATACGTTCATTTATAATCTGAACTGTTTTCTGCACCATGTTTTCATTCCATATTTCAAGAAATTCATAATTTTTATTACTTTGTTTAAGTTCTTTAAGTAATGAATTTCTCTGAATAAGAATTTTATTGTAATCTGTAAGAAGTTTTGCATAGTAAGGTCTGAACTGACATAATGCAGAATCAAGAAACTTTCTTCTTTCTGACGGATTACCTCTTACAATTGATATATAAGACGGAGCAAAAACAACGCAATTGAAATTACCTATAAGTTTTGAAGCGGCAGTAAGGGGAACTGAATTCAGAAGAATTTTTTTCTGCTGACCGGATATAATAAGTTTTGCATTCTGATTTCTGCCTGAACCGTAAAAATCCATTTCGGTTCTTAAAAAATCTTCTCCGAATCTTATAAGATCATTTTCTTTTGAACCTCTGAAAGATCTGAATCCGCTGAAAAGCCATATGTTTTCTATAAGGTTTGTTTTACCCTGGGCGTTTTCACCGAAGATTATATTTATTCCTTCACTGGGTTCAAGTTCCATATGCTCAATATTTCTGAAATTATTAATATTAAGCCTTGTTACGTTCATTTTTCTTCTACCGTGTAAACAGTATTTTCGAAACGCACCTTATCCCCTGCTTTGATCTTTCTTCCTCTCTGATCGCAGATTTCACCGTTTACTTCAACAAGACCGTCCTGAACAAGAATTTTTGCATGTCC
>JAZOUN010000057.1:0-11585 GCA_045658165.1 Acutalibacteraceae bacterium | reverse complement strand
CTGACTGCGGCGGGAATATATTCATATCTGTCTGCTGCAATACATCCTAAAACACAAGAACAAGTTATCAATGCTGAGGTTTTCAGCTTATCCATAAGGAAAAGATCTTCTATGCCGAGATTTTTATTTTCTCCCTCAAGATCTATAATCTGACCACCGATCATACCGTTAACACCTGAAAAAGCAGCAAGTTCTTTAACAGCATCAGATATCTGACGAGCACTGAGCTCAGACGATACTATACAAGAAAAAGCATGAGTCAGTAATGAGTCACCTGCAAGCAAGGCGTTTGCCTCACCGAATTTTATATGAGAAGAAGGTTTACCTCTTCTTTCCGAATCATTATCCATACACGGAAGATCATCATGAATGAGAGAATAAGTGTGAATAAACTCTACTGCTGCAGCAAAAGGCAATGCCATACTTACATCACCACCGCATATTCTGCAAAACTCAAGAACCAGCATAGGACGAACTCGTTTACCACCTGATTCAAGTGAATATTTCATTGCATTCTCAATTATTTTATATGAATCACCGCAAACGGGAACAAAACTCATTATTGATTCTTCAATCAATTCAAAATGCTTTGAAAGTATATTACTCATAAGATATCTCCTTTTTCTCAGAAAGATCTTCAATTTTCAATTTAGCATTTTCAAGCATAGCTGTACAATAACCTGAAAGTTTTGTAGCCTCATCATAAAGTTTTATGGTTTCATCAAGTGATAACTCACCTTTTTCAAGAGTCAACACTATATCTTCAAGCTTTTTTACAGCGTTTTCGTATTTAAGATTTTTCATAAAATCTCTCCGTTTTTCAAGATGTCTGTTATATCACAACGAACCTGACCGTCAATAAAATCAAGTTCCAAATTATCACCGATTTTAAGTATTGATGATGTAACAACACGTTTTTTATTTAAAAATACAGGAATAAATCCTTTTTCAATCAAAAGCATCGGATTAAGCAATCTTAATTTTTCACTTAAAACAGCCAATTGCTTATCAGTTAATGAAATTTTATTGTTTACGGCAGAAAAAGCTCTGTCTTTAAGTAAACGACAATCATTCAATCTGTTTTCAATCAACAGCTCAGGGTTAAACAAATCTAGCCTGAAAGATAAATTCTTCAGATTCTCCGTCTGCTTTGCAAGTCTGTTTGTTACAGCACTTTCAAACCGGAAAATAAGGTTGTCATTAATCTGATACAGTTCCTCGATATCAGGAACAGAAATTTCGGCTGCTGCTGAAGGAGTGGGGGCACGCATGTCGGCGACGAAATCACACAATGTAAAATCAGTTTCATGACCAATACCTGTAATTACAGGTATTTCAGAATCAGCAATTGCACGAACAAGTTGTTCATCATTATATCCCCATAAATCTTCAACAGACCCGCCACCACGTCCGATTATTATAACATCTGCTTTATGTTCAGAATTAAGAATTTTCAATGCGTTTATATTTTCTTTGGCACAATTCACACCTTGAACTGCAACCGGTACAAATATCATTTCCGATAAAGGATATCTGCGTGATAAAACATTAATAATATCCTGTACAGCTGCTCCGACAGGTGAAGTAACGACACCGATTTTTTCGGGATATTCCGGCAAAGGTTTCTTATGTTCTTCATCAAACAGACCTTCAGCAGTTAATTTTTTCTTCAGCTGTTCAAAAGCAATCATCAAAGCACCTGCACCTTCAGGCTCCATCGATTCTGCGTAAATCTGATACACACCGTCTCTCTCAAAAACTGCTACTCTGCCGGTAAGATATACTCGCATACCGTTTTCAGGACTAAACTTAAGAAATTGAGCACATCCAGAAAACATAACAACCTTTACAGATGACTTTTCGTCTTTAAGTGAAAAATAAAGATGTCCTGTCTTATAATGATTTACAAAATTTGATATTTCACCCACAACACAAATTCTTTTCAGACGGCTGTCTGAATCAAACAACATCTTTACATAAGTATTAAGTTGTGTTACAGACAAAGCTGAATCTGTTATCATTTCTGTATCTCCTTAATATATCCGAGGTAGGCCGTTCCTGCAGCATTGTCCGAAGAAAATTCAGGCGAAGCAAAATATCCGCCGAATTCTTTTGTCATAGCCGCATTGATAAGGGAATTGGACATTACACCGCCTGCATAAACAATAGGAAGATCTCCGCATTTTTTTAAAGCAGACTGAGTCATCATTCTGATAGCTGAACATATATACTCAATACAATATTTTGCTATATCGCAATCATCAAAACCATCGCGTTTCATCTTCTCGCATTGATTCTGAATTCCGGAAAAACTGCAACAGCCATCTTTAAAATACGGCTTTATTCTGAAATTATTATCACTTCTGACCGCAAGCATATCAAGTTTGGGTCCTGCAGGAAAATCAAGACCTAACATTACTCCTGTTCTGTCAACTGCCTGACCGGCTTTAAGGTCAAGTGATGAGGCAATTGCAGCTATAGAAAAAACATTTTCAATATCAGGTTTTACATGAAGAACATCTGTAGTTCCGCCGGAAACATGAAAAGCAATAAATTCCTTTTCAACAAGATCAGTTTTTCCGCAAGACAACAGCGCAGCGGCAACATGTCCGGCCTGATGCGAAAATTTATGTTTTTTTGCGCCAATTGCTGAAGATATAACATCTGCATATCCTTCACCGACTAAAAAACAAGGCATATATGAACCCTCAGCATCCCTCGGAGCAAATGATGCACTAACAACCTTAATTTCACCTTGATATTTATCACAGAGTTTTGCTAAAAGGGGTGGCAAATTTTTAGTGTGATGAAATACAGCATCAGACTGACGCAGCCCAAGCTTACCTTGTTCAACAGGCAACAATTGTTTCAGTGAATCAACAGTATTTGTCTGAGAATCATAAACTGCACATGAAGACGTATAATTACTAGTATCTATTCCGAGATATTTATGTCTCATCAGAAGCAAAACCTTTGCTCAAAGATGCAAGCAGTCCGTTAACAAAAGCAGAATCTTCATCAGCAGCATATTTCTTTGCAAGTTCGACAGCTTCATTGATAGATACAGAATAAGGAATATCAGAAAAATATACCATTTCACAAACAGCAAGTCTGAGAATTGCCAAAGATACTTTAGAAATTCTGTTTATCTTCCAACCACCCTTAAGCTTAGATGATATGTATTCATCAAGCTTGTCCATATTTTCAAGAGTCTGTTCTGTAAGAGCCTTTGCAAAATCATCAACTTTAAACAATTCTGCATCTTCTGCAGCTTCAATAATTTCTGAAAGAGTATAATCCGTATTGAATTCTTTTTCAAAAACCATTATAAACGCTTGCTCTCTTGCTTCTTTTCTTGTCATATCCAAAACCTCCGCATATGCCAATCTGCCCTCGTTGAACGAAGGCAAAACTGACACATAATAAGCTATAAACTTTCACTTTTAGTTATATTATCATAAAATATAAAAATAAACAACTATTTTGTTCCAATTATTGAAATTTTTTCTGCAGAAATATCAAAATTTTTCATAACAATATCTTTTATCTGCAGAATTGTCTGTTCAGTAACAGAAGAATCGGCAACAATTATCTCTACAGAACTATCATTAATAACGGCAACGCATTCACTTCCTGTTTTTGCCTTTACAAGATTCTCTATATTAGTCTGCGCAATTTTATATTGAGACATTTGATTCATCGATTCTGTTGCGGTCTTTATCGACTGCTCATCAATATCACTGCTATCTATAATTTCTTTTAATGTTGCTACAGCTTCATCATATGATTTATCACGTGACAACTTAGCACCCGCAAAATATTCATCACTTATTTCACTGGAATTCACATAAACTGCGTCACCGAGATTTACACTGTTGACATTACTGACGTCAATATCTGAAATATTATCAACAGCTTGTGCATTTTTCTCAGGATTTGAGTAATACCAATTTGCAAGCACTGCAACACCTAGAAACAGAACAAGACCTGAAAGAATTATTTGTCTTTTTTTTGTTGTTAATTTCATATAGAATCTCCTCAAAATTTAATCTGCGGCTTTTGTTCCCACATAAACCCTGTCAGCGCCGATACCGAAAAGGCTTGTAATTAAATTTGTTATCTCAGATCGGACAACGGAACTGTCTCCCCCCTCACAAACAACAGCGACACCGATAATTTCCGGATTTTTTACACCAATAATCAATCCGGAATCAGCACCATTCTGATTTTCATATATTACAACTTCACAGTCTTTTGACTGTGAATCACTATCATAATCTTCTTTGATATTTTCTGCATACAAATACTCACCCGAAGATTCAACAGTAACAGTGGCGGTTATTTTACCCGCGCCTTTAACCTGTGAAATTATGGTCTCAAGCTTCTTTTCAAGCATTGATTCAATTTCTGCAGATGAACTGCATACATATGTAGATATACTTTCCGTAATCTGCTGTGAATTTTCATTTACTCCGTCATCACTCAAACAAATCAATAAAAAAACACCGGCAAGTCCTACAGCAACGATAACAATTAGTTTTTTATCCTTCTTTATTAATTCTATAATTTCATTCATTAATCCATCAACTCTATCTCAGCATCAATACCGTTATATTGCGAAACAGCCGATATTATTTTTTTATAATTAGCCATGTCTGATTCTGTTATTCTGATCAATACCTTTTTCACCATTATATTACCGTCATCAGTCAAATCAATTTCTGCTTTAACATCATACTTACTATTGCAAATTCCTGATAATAAACCTTTTACTTCATCTTCAATCAATTTCTTACTGTTATCAATAAGAAATGAGTTATAATCAGCAAAATAATCATCTTCTTCAGGTAAATAAGAAACTTCAAAATCTGAAAATTCCGCATTAAAAATACTGTCATCCACAATCGGAATAAAAATCACAGATAACAAAAACAATGTTATCACATTATTTGCAGTCTTTTTCAGCCTGCCTTCAGGAACAATAAAACATAAAAAAGTACTTGCAATAAATGCAACACATAGTTTTACCGCCCATTCTCTTATCTGGAGCATGATTTATCACCTATTTATTCCCGAGCAACATTATCATTGCAGAAATAACAATCAGAACATAAACGACAAATAGCAGGACTGATAACAGCATGGACATAACATATTGCAGTGACATAAACGTTTTTGCTACCCCTGATAAACCAAAAGCCTTCGCTGCATAACCCGACATTGACAATACTGCCATCCATAACAATAATTCACACACTGCAGGTAATGTTGTACACACAACAACTATTATTCCGATTGTACCGTAAGTATTCTTCATAAGTGCCACTGAAGCTATAATTGAGGATAACCCTTCGCTTAACGCACTTCCGACAACAGGCACAGCAGAACCCAACAAAAACTTTACACCTTTGACAGCAACTTTATCTATTCCAACCGCAAGTACATCTTTTAATGCAATTATTCCGGTAAAAACTGTACCTGCCAATCCGAGCATCACAGCAACACATCGTCTGACAAAATTTAATAATGCTTCAGAATTAAATATTTGGTTAACAGATGCGCAAACTGAAACAGATGCAAAAAATGAAATGACAGGTGTTAAAAAATCTCTGCAAACTGCCGAAATGATCTGTGCACAATACATTGCAACAGCATTATAACTGACTGCCATCGACGGAGATCCCGATATTGCGACAAGTACCCCTGTTACGGGAATTAACGATTTCATCAATATTCCCGCTGAATACATAGATGAAACTGCATCTTTTATTACAACTGAAACATCAGACAGAGCAACAAATCCTACAATTAATGTAACAAAAGATTCAAAAAAAACAGATAAACTCTGATTTTGATTAAGAAGAACATATGTAAATGCACAAATTACAACCACACCTAAAAACAATGTCAGTGTTGTTAAAGGTTTTTTTAAACTTCCTCGAAAAACATTCATAATCATTCCGAAAACATCCTTGATTGATATTTCACTGAATTCAGATGCAGTGAATTCATCAAATCCTGCTTCTTCAAGAACATTTTTTACATCTTCATCAAGTTCTGTTTTATCAAAATTGTAAAGGTTATCATCTTCCGAATTATAAGCAGACGTAAAAAATGTAAAGTTAATCAGCATTACACACAATGATATAATGCAAAGTATAATCGCTTTACACTTCATGCTATTCTATTTCAATAATTTTAACTGCTACTTCAAGTATAGCCTTAGCAATAGGTATGCAAATTACAGTCATTATCATCTTTCCTGCAAATTCTACTTGTTGTGCAAGAGCATTCAGTCCTGAATCACGGCATATATCTGATGAAAATTGCGTTACCACTGCAATTCCGACCACTTTAACAATAGTACTCATATAATCATTACCAAATCCTGAGCTTTTTGTGTATTTATAAAAGAAATCCAATATCTCTTTGACATTAGGAAAAACAGATATGCAAATTAAAGTGATGCACGCTATTTCAGAAATAATTCCGTACTCCGGCGAATATTTTTTTAAAACAGAAAACACAACAACCGCAATTACTGCAACTCCGACTATTTTTATCATAAATCAAATACCGTTTTTATGTAAACAAAAAGATCCCGCAGATTAGGAATAATCATCATAAGCACAATAATCAATCCGGCGAGAGTCGTTATCATTGTATACTCATCGCGACCAGATCTTACAAGAACCTGATTTAGCACTGATACTATAATTCCCACCGCTGCAATTTTAAATAAAATCTCAACTTCCATTTTTCCTCCGTCAAATCAACATTAATACAACAATAATACCAACAGAAATTGTTATTGCTGCAGTTGACTTAGTTTTTGAATTTTTATTTTCAATTGCAGTATTTTTAAACATTGTCAAATCTTCAAATGATTTATTATACAGTGATGAAATATCCTGTCTGCTGCATTCACATAAATTTTTTCCGTAATTAATTAATATATCTTTTTCATAATGAGCAAGATGAATATCCGATTCAGAAATAGTATTTTCCCATAAAGATGGTATACTTTCAGAATTTGATAGTTTATTCAAAAACATATCATTAAAATGAAATAATTCAAATTCTTTATTCATACTGATATCTGCAATTATTTCTGCTAATGATGAATTATATACACATGCTTTATTTTTTATTACAGAAATCAAATTCAATGCAACATCAATATCCTTGCAATGTCTCGTTTCTGATAAAATCACTGTATATGCCGTTAAAAAGGAACTTATTATCACTGCGATTATTGCAATTATATTCACTGATTAACTCCTCCGTTTTTATTATTTCTTTAATTATTCCGGGATTTTCACCTTTCTTTAATAAAGCTATGTAATCAAAAAAACCGCTTTCTATCAATCTTCTTGAAACAGATCTTTTGAGAAAGTCTGTTTTATTATCAACATGTACACTTAAAATAAATTTTACACCAGAATAACAGCTTCTGATTATTTCATCAGCCTCTGACACTGATGTTATTTCATCACAAACAATAATATCAGGTGATAAAACTCTAATTGCATGCTGTATTCCGTCTTCCTTAAAAAAACCGTGTAGAATATCACAATTAATGCCTGACATTGAACAAAATTCATAACGCTCGTCTATCATAACTATTTTTAAATATCCAAAACGGAATTCTGAAGACATTCTGTTCGCAATGCTCTTGAGAACTGTTGTTTTTCCCGTGCATGGAGCACCGGCAACAATCAATCCTTGGAATAATTTTTCACAAAAAAGTGTATTCAGTATTTCATCAGAAGAATTATAGGTATTTCTTGCAATTCTTATATTTATTGAATCAATACTCTTCAATCCGATAACATTATTTTTCTCATAAACCGCAGTTCCGCAAAAACCAACTCTGTGTCCGTCACCGAATGTCACAAAACCATTTGCAATATCATTCTGATGTGCATAAATCGAGTATCCGCATATTCTGTTAACAGTTTCTTTAAAATCGTATTCATCTATTGTTGCAGAATATTTGCATTCTATAGAAGACAGCGATCCATCTGCTTTTACAAAATTAATACCATACAAACCATAAATTACAATCGGTTTATTGATTCTGAGTCTGATTTCATATGTTACATTTTGTATTTCTTCAGGTATATACATAAGTATTTTTCTCAATTCGGAAGGCAAAACATCAACAACATTAACGAAATTGTTATTTCCCATTTATCTCACTCCGATATATTACTATGCACACTTGTCCCTGAATATTCTCACATAAACAAAAAAAAATCAGCAGGTATATACCTGCTGATAAAATATTATTATTTTTTTTGATTAACTGATAATATCACCTAATGTGATATCTGAATCGGAAAGAATACTGTCATCAATTGCATCTTCAAGTTCATCCTCAAGATTGAAACCAAACCAAGTAATCATTGTGCCGACCATCTCAATAAGAGCAGGACTGATTCTGTCTTCATCAATATTAAGCATTGCATTTTTAGAACCTACATAATATTTATCATGTAAAACACTGCTTTCGTCAGATGCTCCGAGAATATAGAAAAATCTGAACAGCAATACATGCAATGCAAGTTCACCGGCAATATGATTTCTGCTCATAAGAACGTATGAATCTTCTGCGTATTCAGCCTGCTTTTCATATAACAGTTTAGACACGCTGTTTATCATACTAATATTTGCAAGTTCAGGATATTCTTCAATATAAACTTCAATATAAACAGTTTTTGTTTCACCGTAATTTCTTACAGTAAATTCAGCTTCATCAACAATTGCAGTCTTCAAATCAGCACTTGCTGCAAAAGCAACTGTTGCAAAAGAAAAGAGCATTGCAACAACTAAAAATAATGATATAATCTTTGTTTTTATCATAAATAAAAACCTCCCCAATAATTTATTTATATTTTAACACAGCATTTAAATAATGTCAACAAATTATTCATATACCTATAAAAATTATTGACAATTTTTGCATATAATAATATTATTAATATGATTGATATTTCATATAAAGTTAAGGATGTGTCAGCATGGAACAATATATAAATGAAATAATCCGTCCAAAAATACAAGGTGATGGCGGTCAAATAACATTCCTCTCCAGAAATAATAATGAAATTACAGTAATCATGGAAGGTGAATGTTCCAAGTGTATGATTCTTCATAGATGCATTTCATGGATAGAAAACTGTATTGCAGATGAATTCGGAGAAAAAATTACAATAAAACCTGTCAGAAAAAAACCTTTTTTCTGGGATAAATGATGGAGTGTAAAAAATGGCACATATAAAAGTAGAACGCAGAAGCATGAGACCTGAAGAATATACAGACCTGAGATTCGGCTGGCTCAAAAGACACATATACAAAGATAAATTTGAAATAACATCTTTCACAATAAGAGAAGCTCGACAGACACACGAAATGCAGTTCGAATTCTATGATAAATCACCACGAAAGCTCAATAAAGGTGATATGTATTTTACGCCTGACGGAACAGCATTCATTAACGCAAAAACTGAAATACCTGAAAACTTCAAAAACGATAAAGTTCGATTTGTTTTAAAAACAGCTGCTGAAATGATAGTAAAAATCAACGGGTATTTTGCAGGAGGTATTGATCCGAACAGAGAGAGTATTGAAATTCCCGAAAAATTCAAAAATGAAACATTGAATATTGAAATAACAGCATATAACCGATCAAAACCAGATGATGAAAGAAATCCCGAATCATTATCCGTCAGAGGTTGCAGACAGATTTTTGAGGGGGGCTATTTTGCAGTTATAAACGAAGATATTCAATCACTTGCATATGACATTGAATTACTTCTTGATATTGCAAAAAATGAATGTTTTAACGAAGACCTCAGACATCATATAAACAAAGAGCTTTATTCAGCACTAAATCTGATCAATTTTGAAGACATCTGCAATGAAGATATAAAAAAAGCAAAAAATCACATTAATAAACATATCTTTTCAGATAAGAAATTCGGCGGAAACGGTAAAGTAGCACTGATAGCTCATTCACATCTTGATATAGCTTATTACTGGAGACGTATACACACAGTTCAGAAAAACCTCAGAACAATACTAATTCAGATGCGACTTATGGATAAATATCCTGACTTCAGATATGCACATACACAGCCTTACACATATGAAACAGTAAAAAAATATTATCCTGAGGTTTTTGAAGAATTAAAGGAAAAAATCAAAAATGGGCAGTTTGAACCTGTCGGAGCCATGTATGTTGAACCTGATTGTAATGTACCCTGCGCCGAAAGTCTTATAAGACAATGCCTGTACGGTCAGATGTTCTACAAAGAAAATTTCGGATTCACAGTTGATTCATGCTGGCTTCCTGATGTATTCGGTAACAGTTGGATTTTACCGCAGATTCTAAAAAAATCAGGCGTAAAATACTTTGTTTCAAACAAAATGTCAACATGGAATGATACCAACAGATTTCCCCATAATAATTTCATATGGCGAGGCATTGACGGCTCGCAGGTTTATGCCTGCGTACCTCCCACCCATTTTATTTCGTGGAATATGCCCAGTCAGGTGCAGGAGAATTGGGACGCTTATCAGGACAAGAACGAAAGCGGTCAGACTCTTCAGATGTTTGGCTACGGTGACGGCGGAAGCGGTGCAACGGAAGAAATGGTTGAAATTATGCACCGGTTTGAAAAGCTTTCCGTTATGCCTGAAACCGAGCATATCAACGCAAGTGAATTCCTTTCAAAGAATTTTGACGGCAATGATAAACTTGCGGTGTGGGACGGCGAACTTTATCTTGAAATGCACCGAGGCACTTTCACAACAAAATCAAAGCTTAAGGATTATAACCGCAGGCTTGAGTTTATGCTCCGTGATGCAGAATTGCTCAGCGTTCTCCGTCTGAAAAAAGGTGCGGAATATCCTGCGGAAAAGATAAGAGAAATTTACAAGAAACTGATGATAAATCAGTTTCACGATATTCTTCCGGGCAGCCACATCACACCCGTTTGCCGTGACGCAACGGAAGACTATGAACAATGTGAAAGAGATTTGCTTGAAATCATCGGAAAAGGGAAAAAATATTTCAATACGTTGAATTTCAGACGCAAGGAAATAACTTTCATTCCCGATGAAAACGGATCAATCACCAGAAAAGGTGAAAAAGGCTTTTATGCCGTGCCTGCTCTGGATGCACTTTGCAGCGGAGAGATTCTTCCGCAGGAATTCTCGTCAGATTGGGTCAGCGTAAACGGTAACAAGGTTGAAACGCCTTTCTATTCCGTTGAGTTTGCCCTCGACGGCAGCATTGTTTCACTTTACGACAAAGAACTTTGCCGTGAATGGGTCGGCGGAGATTTCAATAAGCTTAAGATGTATCACGATACTCCCGGTAATTACGATGCTTGGGATATTCTGCCGAATTACAAGGACAGACCCTGTGATTTGTCCGTTGAAAAAGCTTTTGAATTCATCCAAGCCGACGGTGAGTGTGCAGAATTTGCAGTAACATTTGCAACAGAAAAAAGCAAGTGGCAGATGATAATCCGCCTTTTCCGTCAGTCAAGAGGAATCGAGATTGAAAGCAACGTTGA
>JAZOUN010000056.1:0-27182 GCA_045658165.1 Acutalibacteraceae bacterium | reverse complement strand
GTTGTTGCAACTGCGATTTCATCATCAGCAAGAATACCCATGTAACCGCCGAGACAAGGACCGCAGGTGGGAGTTGAAACTGCACAGCCTGCATCAATGAAGATATCCATATATCCTCTCTTGATACACTCTTTGTATACTGACTGAGTTGCGGGAATAACAATAACTCTGATATCCTTAGCAACTTTCTTGCCTTTAAGAATATTAGCTGCAGCTTCCATATCTGAAATTCTGCCGTTTGTACATGAACCGATAACAACCTGATCGGGAACGATGTCTGTAAGCTCACTTGCAGGTCTTGTGTTTTCGGGAAGATGAGGACAAGCAACTGTTGAAACGATTTCGCTGAGATTGATTACATATTCTTCATCATAAACAGCGTCTTCGTCTGCCTTATAAACTGTGAATTCACGGTTTACTCTACCGTTTACATATTCGAGTGTCTTGTCATCAACTTCAAAGATACCGTTCTTTGCACCTGCTTCAATAGCCATGTTAGCCATTGCAAGTCTGTCGTCCATTGAAAGAGAGTGAAGACCTTCGCCTGTGAATTCCATTGAACGGTAAAGAGCACCGTCAACACCGATCATACCGATGATGTGAAGAATTACGTCCTTACCTGAAACACCCTTCTGAAGTGCGCCTGTAAGAGTGAACTTTATAGCTGAAGGAACTTTGAACCATGCCTTACCTGTTGCCATACCTGCTGCCATATCAGTTGAACCGATACCTGTTGAGAAAGCACCGAGAGCACCGTATGTGCAAGTATGTGAGTCAGCACCGATAATGCAGTCACCGGGAGCTGCAAGACCCTTTTCGGGGATAAGTGCGTGTTCAATACCCATTTCGCCTACGTCGTAATAGTTTGTGATATTGAATGATTTTGCAAATGTACGGCACTGTTTTGTCTGCTGTGCAGCCTTGATGTCCTTATTGGGAACAAAGTGGTCCATAACCATTGCAACTTTTGTATTGTCAAAAACCTTGTTGAAACCGTTCTTTTCAAATTCATTGATAGCAACGGGAGAAGTGATATCGTTACCGAGAACGAGGTCGAGATTAGCCATAATAAGCTGACCTGCTTCAACTGATTCAAGACCTGCGTGTGCAGCAAGAATCTTCTGTGTCATTGTCATACACATAATAAACTCTCCTTCTGATTACTTTGATTTTTCATATCTGTTTATAGCAGAGAAAAGTGCATAAACAGATGAAAGAATAATATCGTCGTCAACACCGACACCCCAGCTGACTTTTCCGTCGGGCATTGTGATGCTGACGTAAGAAACAGCCTTTGAGGTTGATCCCATATTGAGCGCGTGTTCTGTATATACAAGGTGGTCAAACATGATTCCGCCCTTGTGAAGTGCTTTAACAACAGCGTCGAGTGAACCGTTACCGTTACCTGCGATATCGTCAACTATGCCGTCTTTTTCAAATGTGAGGTAAGCAACCGTGTCATTCTTACGCACAAAGTGGCAGTCGATGTACTTGACGGGACCGTCAATGATATTGATATAGTTTTCTTTGAAGACTTCAAAAACTTCTTCGGGCAGAAGCTCTTTGTGAGCCTTGTCTGAAACGTCTTTTACGCAGTATCCGACGTTTTCTCTCATCTTCATGGGAAGTGTATAGCCATACTGCTTATCAAGAAGATAACCGATACCGCCCTTACCTGACTGTGAATTGATACGGATAACGTCTGTCTTGTATTCTCTGCCGACATCCTTGGGGTCGATGGGAAGATAAGGAACAGTCCAATGTTCGCAGTCGTTGTCTTCTCTGTATTTCATGCCCTTTGCAATAGCATCCTGATGTGAGCCTGAGAAAGCGGCAAAAACAAGGTTGCCTGAATAGGGTGAACGTTCATAAACTGACATTCTTGTTACTTTTTCATAAACAGCCACGATTTCGGGCATATTGCTGAAATCGAGTTCGGGGTCAACACCCTGAGAGAACATATTCATACCGAGTGTTACGATATCGGCATTACCTGTTCTTTCACCGTTGCCGAAAAGTGTGCCTTCGATTCTGTCTGCACCTGCAAGAAGACCGAGTTCACAGTCTGCAACGGCACAGCCTCTGTCGTTATGAGGATGAAGAGAAATTTCAACACTTTCTCTGTATTTCATGTTGTTGCTCATGTATTCAATCTGGTTTGCGTAAACATGAGGCATTGAGTGCTGAACTGTTACGGGCAGATTGATAACAACCTTTCTGTCGGGAGTGGGCTGCCAGATATCAAGAACAGCGTTACATACCTCAAGAGCATATTCGGGCTCTGTGCCTGTGAATGATTCGGGAGAATATTCATAACGGTACTTAACACCGTATTCCTTTGCAAGTGAATCAAAAAGGGTTGCGCCGACAATTGCAATCTGCTTTATCTGTTCCTTTGACTTTCTGAAAACCTGTTCTCTCTGTGCAACTGATGTTGAGTTGTAAAGATGAACGATAACGTGGTTTTCATTTTTGATTCCTGCAAGGCTTTCAAAAGTCTTTTTGATGATATGCTCTCTTGACTGTGTAAGCACCTGGATTGTAACATCATCGGGAATAAGGTCGTTTTCAATAAGAGTACGAAGGAACTGATATTCAGTTTCGCTCGCTGCGGGGAAACCGACTTCAATCTGCTTGAATCCGATTTTAACAAGAAGCTTGAAGAATTCAACCTTTTCTTCAAGGCTCATGGGGATGATAAGTGACTGATTACCGTCACGAAGGTCAACCGAACACCAGATGGGAGCCTTATCGATATATGTTTTGTGCATCCATTCGCCCTTTACCTCGGGGGGCATAAAAAATTGTCTTGTGTACTTTTCTGTTCCTTTCATGGAATCACCTCTGTGTAAAATTATACAGATAAAAAAATAGAAAAACCCCGTCTCAACAAAGAGACGGAGCATAATGTCCGTGGTACCACTCTAATTGGTGAAAAATCACCCGCTCAATTCACACATCGGGCCGATCAAGCCGAATATGCTACTTCTTTAACGATGAAGCTCCGTTCTTCCTACACGACCGCCATAAAGACGGTGTTCAGTCGACCGCTCGAAGGAGAGATACGATCACTCACGGCTGTAACCTCACACCACCCAGTTACTCTCTGAAAACACCGCTACGAATGACCCTTTAGCCTTGTCATTGCGTTTATCTGTATTGTGTAGTATTATACATAATAGAACAACGGAAGTCAAGAAGATTTAATAAAAAACTTCAACAAATTAAAGCAATGAAATATGTATGCTTTGCACTAAAATTTCATTTTATTAAAATACACTTGATTCTAAATTATTAAAGTTGTGCATTATGCTATATAGGTTCGAACATATATGATGAAATATGTGCATTGAAAATACAGAAAATTATGTTATAATATATTATGGAGGTAGATACTATGGAAATTTATTCATTCTTGTTAAGTGTAATCATGACAATTACTACATTTCTTTCCCCGTTAGCAACACCTATAATCCCCGAAAACAAAGCAGATGACTTCGTTCCGGTTATGCGATTTGTAGCAACAAGTGACGCGCACGTTATAACACCCGGTGACATAGGAAGCACAAGAATAGCAAAAATGATAAACGCCGCTTACGGTTATGCAGAAGCTGATGCAGATTACAAAGCTCTTGATGCTGTTGTTTTTGCAGGTGACAACACAGATGACGGCGCATTCATTTCATTCGCATCTTTCGTTGCAGCATCAGACAGTGTACTGCGTGAAGGCACAGAAAGACTTGTTGTTGTTTCCGATTCACACGACGGCAATATGTACGGCAAGCAGTCTCTTGAGCTCTTCACATATCTCACAGGTCAGGAAACTGATTTCCACAGGGTTATAAACGGTTTCCACTTTATCGGTGTTTCAGCATCAACAGTTGAAGGCAAACACTACACAGAAGAACAGGTTCAGTGGCTTGATAAAGAGCTTGCAAAGGCAACTGCAGAAGCACCTGAACAGCCTGTTTTCGTTTTCAATCACGAACACATTCTTGACACTGTTTTCGGCAGCCGTTCAAATGACGGATGGGGACTTGATGTATTTACAGATGTTCTTTCAAAATATCCGCAGGTTATTGATATTTCAGGTCATTCACACTACCCTGCAAACGATCCCAGAGCTATCTGGCAGGGTGCATTCACAGCAATCAACGACGGCGGTCTTGCATACTATGAATTCACAGTAGACAATCTTACTTCAGTTCATCCTTCAGGCAGCAAGACAATGACACAGGCTCTTGTTATTGAAGTTGACGCAGAAAACAGAGTTCTTGTTAAAGTTCTTGATGTCAATAAGGGTAAATTTGTTGATGAATATCTTATCGATAACGTAACAGAACCCGAAAAGACAAAGTACAACCACGAATACAGAGCATCTCTTTCAACAGCTCCCGTTTTTGACGAAGGTGCAGAGCTTAAAGTCGGTAAGATTGCAGGCAAATACACTGTAAAAGTTCCCCAGGCAAACACAACAGATGACAACAAAGTTTATCTTTACAGAATCAGTGTGACAGATAAAAACGGCAATGTAGTTCATTCAGACTGGGCACTTTCAGAATACTACTTCGCAACTGTTCCCGATACAATCAAATTTGATTCATTCAAGTTAAAGGGCGGCACATTCAATATCAGTGTTGTTGCAGAAGACGTATGGGGCAACATCAGTGAACCGCTAATAACCACTATCAATGCATAAAGCACACTTAAACGGCAACTTCACAGTTGTCGTTTTTTTAATGTCAAAACATTATATACACTTTTCAGTTCTATTTTCCTATTGATTTTATAAATCTCGTTTGATATAATATTGTACGTATGATTATAAGTAAAAGGAGATACATAAAATGTACGATATTGCAATTGTCGGTGCCGGTGTCACCGGTGCAATGACAGCAAGAGAGCTGTCAAAGTACAATCTCAAGATTGCACTTCTTGAAAAGTGCAATGACGTTGCCATGGGCGCAACAAAGGCTAACAGCGGTATTGTTCACGCAGGTTTTGACGCTGCAGAAGGCAGCCTTATGGCTGAAATGAACGTCAAGGGCTGTGCTATGATGCCCGAAACATGTTCAAAACTTCATGTTCCTTATGTCAACAACGGTTCACTTGTTGTTGCATTTTCAGACGATGAAATGAAGCATCTTGAAGTCCTTCTTGAAAGAGGCAAGGCAAACGGTGTACCCGAAATCAGCATTCTTTCAAAAGAAGAACTCCTCAAAAAAGAACCCAACTTAAGCCCCGATTCATTCGGCGCACTCTATGCTCCCACAGCAGGTATCGTATGCCCTTACGAGCTTACAATTGCTGCAGCTGAATGTGCTGTTTCAAACGGTGTTGAATTTATCAGAAACTGTGAAGTAAAGGCAGTCACAACAACTGACAATTGCCTTGTGCTTGACACAACTCAGGGTCAGATTGAAGCAAAATATGTAATCAATGCAGCAGGTGTATTCTCTGATGACCTTGCAGCAATGGCAGGCGACGATTCAATCAGCATCACAGCAAGAAAGGGCGAATACTTCCTTCTTGACAGAGCTGTAGGCAACACAGTCAGCCATACAATCTTCCAGTGCCCCAGCAAGATGGGTAAAGGTATTCTTGTCTCCCCCACTGTTGACGGCAACCTTCTTGTCGGCCCCACAGCAGAAGACATTGAAGACAAGACAAATGTAAACACAACAAATTCAGGTCTTAATGATGTAAGAAAATATGCAGTAAAGAGTGTTCCTTCAGTCAACACACGTAATGCAATCACATCATTCACAGGTCTTCGTGCTCACGCTGCAGCTCATGAATTCATAATCGGCATCAGCGAAAAGAATGCAAGACTTATCAATGCTGCAGGTATTGAGTCACCCGGTCTTTCTTCTGCACCCGCTATTGCAAAGTACATTGAAAATATTGTCAAGTCAGTTTTCGGTGACCTTGAAGTAAAGGCAGATTACGATGACACAAGAGAGGCTCCGGTCAGATTCAGACATATGACTGATGAAGAAAGAGCTGAACTTATAAAGAAGAATCCTGCATACGGCAGAATCATCTGTCGTTGCGAAACAATCACAGAAGGTGAAATCATCGATGCAATCAATGCTCCTGCAGGTGCAAGAGACGTTGACGGTGTCAAGAGAAGAACAAGAGCAGGTATGGGCAGATGCCAGGGTGGTTTCTGTGGCTCCAAAGTTGTTGAAATACTTGCAAGAGAGTTTGGCTGTGAAGTGAACGAAATCACAAAATTCGGCGGAAATTCAAATATTCTTTTCGAGAGAACAAAGTGAGGTGAGAATGATGTTTAACTATGATCTTGTAGTAGTAGGTGGCGGCCCCGCAGGTATGGCAGCTGCTCTTAAGGCTAAAGAATGCGGCGTAGAGAAAATCATCGTTCTCGAAAGAGCAGAAACTCTCGGCGGTATTCTTGAACAGTGTATTCACACAGGCTTCGGTCTTCACTATTTCGGCGAAGAACTTTCAGGTCCCGAATATGCTGCAAAATTCATCGATATGCTTAAAGAAACAGACATTGACGTAAAAGTCAACACAATGGTTCTTTCAGTAAGTGATGATAAAGTTGTTACAGCTGTCAACACAACAGACGGTCTTATCCAGATTAAGGCTACTGCTGTTATCCTTGCAATGGGTTGCCGTGAAAGACCCCGTGGAGCACTTCAGATTGCGGGCTCCCGTGCATCAGGTATAATGACCGCAGGTACAGCCCAGAAATACGTAAACATCGACGGTTATATGCCCGGTAAGAAAGTTGTTATCCTCGGTTCAGGTGACATCGGTCTTATTATGGCAAGAAGAATGACTCTTGAAGGCGCAGAAGTAAAGGTCGTTTGCGAACTTATGCCCTTCTCAGGCGGTCTTACAAGAAATATCGTTCAGTGTCTTGATGATTTCGGTATTCCCCTTAAGCTTTCAACAACAGTTATTGAAACTCACGGTAAGGAAAGACTCGAAGGTGTCACAATCGCAAAGGTTGACGACAGACTTCAGCCCATCCCCGGCACAGAAGAATACATTGAGTGTGATACACTTATGCTCTCTGTCGGTCTTATTCCCGAAAACGAGCTTACAAAGCAGGCAGGCATTGCTATCGATAATATCACAAGCGGTGCAGTTGTAAACGAAATGAGAGAAACTGACCACGAGGGTATTTTCGCTTGCGGTAACGTTCTTCAGGTACACGACCTTGTTGACTACGTTACACTTGAATCACAGATTGCAGGTGAAGGTGCGGCAAGATACATTCTCGGAAAAGACACAGACGAAAAAGTCTACATCAATACAACTCCTGCAAACGGTGTAAGATACATCGTTCCCCAGAGAGTCAACATAAAGTCAAAAGAAGATGTAAAGCTCTACTTCCGTGTAGGTGCTATATATATGAACAAAAAACTCACTGTTGAAGTTGACGGCAACGTTCTTTCTTCAAAGAAAAAAGTCAAACTTGCTCCCGGTGAAATGGAAAATGTTGTTATCCCTGCAGATGTTCTTGCAACTCTCAATGAAAACAGCACAATTGTTGTAAGAGTGGAGGAATAAGAAAATGAAAAAAGATATGACTTGCGTAGCCTGTCCTTTAGGCTGTCAGATAACAGTTGAAATTGAAAACGACGAGGTTATTTCCGTTACAGGCAACACCTGTAAGCGCGGCGATGCTTATGCAAGAACAGAAATCAAGAACCCCATGCGTTCAATTCATTCAACAGTAAAGGTAAACGGCGGTTACTACCCCGTTGTTCCCTGCAAAACATCAGGTCCAATCCCCAAGGGTGCAATCTTTGATGTTATGAAAGAAATCAACAAGGTAACTGTTGATGCACCTGTTAAAATCGGTGACGTATTCATCGAAAACGTCTGCGGCACAGGTGTTGACATCGTTGCAACAAATAACGACGAAGGAAAACAGTAATACATTTCCATTTGTACCGATGCCCACATCGGTACAAATGAATTATTTGCAACTTAAACGGACCGATGTGGGCATCGGTCCCTATAATTTATAATTTAAGGAATCAATTATGAAAGCTTATGAAATCGCATCACAGATAAAGCCCACCGAAAGACAGCTGAAATGGCAGGATATGGAATACTATGCCATTGTTCACTACGGTATGAATACATTCACCGGCAAGGAAATCGGCGACGGTTTTGCCGTCCCCGAGACATTCTGCCCCGAAAATATTGATACTGATGAATGGGCAAAAGCAATATCTGACGGTTATATGAAAGGTCTTGTTCTCACAGCAAGACATTATGACGGTTTCTGCAACTGGCAGACCGAAACCACAGATTACAGCGTAAAAAGTTCCAACTGGCTAGACGGCAAAGGTGACCTTATTAAAATGGTTGCTGAATCTGCAAGAAAGCACTCTCTTAAATTCGGCATCTACCTTCCTGTATGGGACAGACATGAGCCGTCTTTCAAAGAAGATGATGACAGCTACAATAAATTCTTCCTTACACAGGTAAAAGAGCTTGTTACATCATACGGTAAGCTTTTTACATTCTGGCTTGATGACAGATGCGATGACATAATGCCTTATATCGACTACGAAGCTGTTTATGCGCTTATCCGTAAGCATCAACCCGATTGTGCAATAGTTTTCAGAGGTCCCGACGGCAGATGGCTCGGCAACGGCAGAGGCGTATTGCGCAAATCCGAGTGGTGCGTTGTTCCTGCTTCATACACTTACAACGAAGACGGCACTATACCCAAATCTGTTATAAAACCAAAACACGGTCAGATGGAAATGGACATCGGCTCAAGCAAATTCATCAAAAAAGAAACTGAGTTCAGATGGGCGCCCTGTGAAGTTTCAATCCCTATGCGTGGCCATTGGTTCTATAAAAAAGACGATGATATGCTCGCAAAGACAAAAGACAAGCTTCTTGCATGGTATTACAAGACAATCGGCGCCAACATGAACCTTATGCTCGGCATCTCCCCCGACAAACGAGGCAGACTCTATGAGCAGGATGTTCAGATTCTTGAATCAACAGGCCATGAACTTCAGGTTATTTTCGGTTATAACATTCTCAGGGATGAATGCAGAATCACAGCTTCGAGTGAATTGAGCGGTCTTTATAAGGCTTCCAACATCGCTGATGACAACGATTCATTCTGGAGTCCTGCCGATAAAGATAAAAAACCAGAACTGATTATTGAATTCAACGAGCCACAGATGTTCGATAAAGTTGTTATCAAAGAGAACATCAGAAACGGGCAGAAAATCGAAGAATTTGAAGTCTTTATTGATGTCAAGGGCAAGTGGAAACACTTCGGTGAAGGCACTGTCATAGGTCATAAAGCAATATGTCACGACAAACCTGTCGAAACAACTAAAATCAAAATAAGAATTAAAGATTTCAGAGCTACTCCTGAAATTCTTTATGTGCAGGTAAACTAATAAAAAAAATTCCCTTACAATCATTAAAAGATGGTAAGGGAATTTTTACATTTATTTTGAAATATCTTTAAGTATTTCTGATGCCAGAATCAAACCTGCAACAGCAGGAACAATTGCATTACTACCCGGGATCTGCCTTTTGGCTGATTTCTCATTAATTCCGTCAATTTCAAAAGGTGAAATTGCTTCTTCTTTAGAATATACAACCTTTAATTTTTTTATACCATTGTCTTTACAAAGTTTACGCATAACACGTGCAAGAGGGCAAACTGAAGTTTTGCTAATATCAGTTATTTCGAATCTTGTAGGATCGAGTTTGTTGCCTGCGCCCATTGCGCTTATAACCGGTATATTCATTAGATATGCTTTTTTTATTATTGCTATCTTACCGCTTACAGTATCTATTGCATCAACAATATAATCATAAGATGAAAAATCAAATTCATCTATATTTTCAGGAAGAACAAATTTATTCACACAAGTAACATTACACTCAGGATTTATGCTTTTAATTTTCTCTGCAAAAGCCTGAGTTTTTTGCATACCAACAGTTTTATATGTAGCTACAGTCTGACGGTTTATATTAGATACAGAAACAGTATCATTATCTATCAGCTCAACAGCACCTATACCACTTCTGACGAGTGCATCAACAACATGTCCGCCAACACCGCCAATACCAAACACCGCAACTTTCACTCTGTTGAATTTATTGACTGCATCTTCTCCGTAAAGCATAGCAGTTCTCAAAAATTGTTCGTGCATAAAAATATACCTCAAATAATAAATCAGAGCTGCAAAAAAACAGCCCTGAAATAATTGATTATTCGCCCTTCATATCAATAAGTTCCTGTGTGCCTTTATAAGCATCAACAGAAAGCTTGACTGAATCAAAGATTGCAGATTTAATATCATCATCTGTTACGCCGTATTCAACACACCATTTTTTATCAATAAATGTACATCTGCACATGATTTCAGCAAGACCAACAGGATCAATACCGCTTTCAATACCCTTATCAGCATACTGCTTTCTCATAGTAAGACCAAACACTTTGAATGACCACTTGGGAATGTTGATGATCTTTCTTGAAGGATCATCCATTGCAGCATGTACGATATAGAGGAATTCATTCCATGTAAGATTATAATAACCAACAGGAATAGCATTACCGCCTACATTCTTTTCTGCTGCACCAACAATAACTTCAGCAACCTGGCGAACAGTTACCATTGTTGTACCACCCTTGGGATACATTGTGCAGGGTTTCATACGAGCAAGCTGCTCAATAAGAATAACCCAAACAGGCTTTCTTCCGGGCTGTGTGCCGAAAATATAAGGAAGTTCAAGAACAGCAACATCCATTGTACCATCCTGAGCAAAGCTCAATGCAACTTCTTCCTGATCAATACGGCTTCTGATATAAGGATGATGTTTTGTAAGTTCAAGTTCAGGCCATTCTTTTGCAAAATATGAGAAATATGAACCGAGAACAACAGCATGCTTTACACCTGCTTTCTTAGCAAGAGTAAGAAGCTTTCTTACGGGATCAATATTATACTTTTTATAAGCTTCATATACAGGTGCGGGGAATTCAACTCTTTCATCAACACCGGCTGCAAAAACAAAAGTATCACAATCTGCCATCATTTCAAGCATTTCATCATCTGTTTTTTCAAGATAATTTGCAAAAATGATTTCCATTTCTGCGGGCATGGGCGCACCAACAGGAAGAGGAGGAAGAGCAAGAGTTTTTACCTGATGACCTCTGTCAATGAACATCTGAGCTGCAGCTGAACCGAGAAGACCTGTTCCGCCAATCATAAAAACTTTCATATTAACACTTCTTTCTGACTGATAATTATCTATATTATAATACAAAACGTTACACATATCAATAGATATATGGAACGTTTTACATTTTTTTTTACATTTATTTAAACCTGACAGATCAGATTAATCCATTGCCGAGGTCAGATATTAATTTACCGATTGCACGGAAAATACTTGCAAGATAATCAAGGAACTGAAGAATAAAGCCTTTTTCCTGCTTTACATTTTCTTTGTCATGACTATGACTTCCGTCCTGAACTTTTTCTACAATTTCATAACTAAAAACTGCTTCTGCTGCACAATGACTGGAAAGTGAACGCCCTGCAGTATTTGTAATCTGAATATACTTGAACACATCACATGTAAGATCGATACCGTTACCGTCAGCAAAACAGATTCTTTCTACAGAGTCATAATGTCCCTGTGCTTCTTCATATGTAAGATCTGTCTCTTTTGCATATGTATAATATTCAGAATAATCTTCAGGATTTTCTTTGATATTTTTAATTGTCTGAACAGCCCATGCATCATTGAGGTGTGCAGCCTCAATAAGTTCTGATATAAGATATGCATCACCGTTATAATCTTCATTACAGATACTTTCATTGAAATCACCTGTTACAATAACTGCATGATCATATGTACCGGTAACTTCATCATAAATTGAATGTTTCTTGATGTATTCAGCAAGCTGAGCGAACTGAGCCTTTCTTGCAGCTACAGAATCTTTATCATCAGAAGCATCTGCATGAATATCGTAAATATCTACATAATAACCTTCTGCAACCTTTATTGTTGTTACGAGAAAACCATTGCAAGTAAGTTCATCGGCACCGTCAGATGTAACACCTGATGATACTTTCCATGCAACTCTGTATTCGTTAAAAAGAGAAAATGTTGAGAAAATATTAAGACCGTCACCAAGGAGATAACCTCCTGAATGAGATGTCTGATGTCTTTCACCGACATTTCCGTACCAATCAGCACGATTTTCATAGTTTGTCATCAATTCTCTGAAATATGTGTCGTAGTTAAAATCTTCCTGAATAGCTACAATATCATATTTCTTAGCATTGAGGATTTCACCAATTACTAATGTATCGAGCAAAGGATCTCTGCCACTTTCTGTTACACCTGCAGGAACAGGAACACCTTCAATATTATAATTAATCATATTAAATGATCCTGTAGTTCCGATGATAGAATCAGCTTCGTCAGCGGAACCCACAAAACAGAATGAAGAAAAAATCATCATTGATGAAAGTACAACACATAAAAATTTCTTTAAATTACGCATCTCAACCATCCTTTTAAATATTTTAAACCTATAAAATTATAACATCAAATAATAATTTTGTCAATATTATTCAGCCAGACCGTATGTTCTGATATTATAATTCTGTTCATCGAGTGATTTTGCAACATGGAATTCATTATTTTTATCATGAATAAAATAGTAATATGCTGTATCCGGAGCCTTTAGAACAGCTTCAATTGAATCAGTACCGGGGTTGCAGATTGCACCTACAGGATAAGAGCTACATATATAGGTGTTATAAAGTGAGTCATATGCAGCAAGATCACTTTCTGAAAGATTTGACATATTACCTTTAATATAATTACCGGTTGAATCACATTCAAATCTCATATTTGCTTTAAGACGATTAAAAAGAATAGAACCTACTATAGGCATATCTGCTCCTACAGCTTCTTTTTCAACAATTGAAGCGAGTTTTATAACCTTATCAACTGTCAACTTCTTTTCAACTGCAAGATTTTCGTATGATGCAGTCCACTTTGACTTAAAGTTGTTTAAAAATCTCTTAATTACACTTTCAGCATTTTCACCGATATAGAATTCATAAGTATCAGGGAAAAGATATCCCTCAAGAAGCATGTATCTGCTCTGGGTGTCTGTCATAGATGAAAGGAAATCAAATTCTTTAGAAAAATCAACTGTATTCATTGTTTCGATCAGGCTTGCTCTTGAACATACTTTAGACTCTTCAAGCAAATTAAATATCTGATCTACTGTATACCCTTCAGGGAATGTAAGAAAAACTGTTTTTGCAGCCTTAGAAGTATTATTTTTAATTTCATTAAGCATATTTTCAAGACCCATAGAACGGTTTAATTCGTATGTTCTTGCAATATATCCTGAATCTTTATAACCGAAAAATTTAGCAGCCAGTTTGCAGAACCATGGATTTTTAATAACACCTGCATCACCGAGAGCATCAATTACCTCAGATGTATTCATTCCGTCATCAATAACAACTGAAACTGCGATATCTTTTTCCGCAGGAATATGAATAGCCAAAACATCATTAACGCACGAAATTGCAAACGTAGCAATAGACACAGAAATAAATACAACTACAGCCATAATTATGCTTACACGTCTTACATTTGAAATTATCATTTTTTTACGTGCTGCTTTTCTTTTTTCAAGCTTTATCATTTCAGGTGTTTTTTCTACCACCTGTTTTTTTTCAGCAACAGACTGCTTTTTATTTACAGGTTTAGAATTTACAGGTTTCTTTTCCGCTGCCGGCTTTGTTTTTTTATATATTTCACTCTGCGCAGCAATTGGCTTTCTGTATTGTTCACGATTAACAGGTTTACTGTCCGCAACAGTTGTTTTCTTTCTGTAAACATTCTGATTTCCGTCATTCATTCCATTTTTAGGATCATACATATTATTTCATCCCCTCAAGAATAATTATTTTAATAGCATGTCTGAACTGTTTTTCTTATCTTATCAGATTCATCATTTCCTTTGAGAAACGAAATGATTTCAAAGGAAAATTCACTTGCAGCACCGGCACCTTTAGCTGTAATAATATTTCCGTCTCTAACTGCAAATAAATCTGAAATCACAGCACCATGAAGATCTTCTTCAAAACCCGGAAAACAAACAGCATTTTTATTATCAAGCAGCCCTTTGTGACCGAGAATAGAAGGGGCTGCACATATTGCAGCTATCATTTTACCATTTTTAGCACAAAAATCAATAATTTCCTGAACTTTTTCATTATTTTCAAGATTAAGTGTTCCGGGCATACCTCCGGGAAGAATAATTCCGTCAATATTTTCAAAATCTGAAATATCTTCAATCACACAATCGCAAACTACAGGAATTGAGTGAGCACCATTTACAGTTTTATTACCTACACCAACTGTTGAAACAGAAACACCTGCTCTTCTGATATAATCAACAGGTGTTAAAGCTTCGACTTCTTCAAAACCATCTGCAAAAAAAGTATAAATCATATAATATCTCCTTACATACAAGGTTGTCCCAGATAAATATCTGTTAAATTTGCAAAATCATCTTTTAACGGAAGTAACATACCTGCAGTTTTAACATCAAAATCAATACCATCAATAGAAATACATACAGGTGTTTTTAACACAAAATTATCACAATCAATATCAGCCAAAACTGAAAAAATATGATTATAATTTCCGTCTGAAGAAATAGCCTCATCAATTACAACAGCAGAATCTTCTATTCTTCCGATGACAAATACTTTGTCTTCATCATCAAACACAGCATTTATTTCAAATCCGCCATTTTTGGCACAGAATCTTGAAAAATCAAGGAATTCATGCTCAAAAGAAATATAATTTTCGGACGGAATACTTTCACGTAGCTGATAATAGTCCAAAGAAGAATTAAAATACCTCTCACCGGAATACTCTGCTATATCTTTTTTATTAAATTTATAATATTTTTCCGTAAAATCAGGCTTAAATCCAAGGCTGCAATAAAATTCATAAAGTGAGTCATTGGCCGGATATAATACTATTGCATTAATACCATCTGATTTAAAAACACGGGAAACTTCATTTATCATTGAAGACATGATCCCCTGCCCTCTGTACTCTGCCAATGTTGCTGCAGCGTAGAGATACTTTACGGGAATTTTCTTATTGCCAGCCACAAGCAGTGAATCAATAAGATAAAATGCTGAAACGATTTTCTCATCTTTACGGCATGCAAAAACATTCTCAGGTTTTACCGTATGACTGAAAAAGAAATCAATAACATTATCAGTATCACAAAATACTGTTTTCCACAAAGCTTTTAATTCATCATAGTCAGAAACATCTGCATAGAATTTTCTTGTGGGATCATTTTTAAAAACCGCTGTATATTTATTAAGAAGAAATTCAGGATAATAAGAAAGTTTTGCTTTTCTGAGCCCCTCTGAACCTGTATCCTCTTCCCTGTTAACATACTCATAAGAGTTAAGCATAAGTTTAGTAAATCCGTTATTAATAACAGGAAAAGCATCCCTGTAGTCAGGAACAGTTTTTTCAAAATGTGTACAGAATGTGTTATTTTTTAATGGCTCACCCATTGTGAAAGCTACAGGCAAATCATCTGCATAAAGTATAGCACCGATATAGCCGAGAGCATTAAAATTCTTAACCGCCTTTTCTAATGCAAGATTTTCATTTTCAAGTTCACCCTCAGAATCTTCACGTTCTGAACGCCAGCTTTCAGCAATATCAAGGCATAAATGAATGTTATCGTCTGTTATTGGATCACAATATACATTTTCATGCTTTCTGAAAAACGCATTGACATGACCTTTTTTACCATGAAATTTTTTTCCTGACAAATCAGCCATGTTTTTTACTGAGTAAATATATTCTGATGTATCGCGATCATAATCAAATTTAAAAACATCAGGAAACAGACTATTAAGCGTTTTAATATTATCCTCAAGAATATGATAGAGCATGAACTTCGTGTTATTTTCACGTGCTTCATCCATCATTGCCGAAATTGCCTTTTTTATATCACCCGCACCTGACGGATAAGTGTAAAAAATATTACCGTCCGTATCCTTACCACGGATAAGGCAAAGCCCTTCAAATTCGGCAATTTCAAGAGAATAAGCATCACTCCAGGTAAACAGATTACCAAAACTGAAGCAGCAACCGTCAGTGTCACCAGATGCAACACAGCTTCTTACCCATTCCCTATCATTCAATGTAATTTTCCTGAAATTCAACATTAAAACATACCTACCGAAAACTTTAATTTATATTGTTAATATTATTACTCTTTTTTCTGTTTTTCATGCCCGAACCAACCAAAACGTTCAGCACATTGCTTGATTACGCCCGGAATATAGCTGAAAAATGCAGTAAATGTAAGCAGAACAGAAACACTCACAAGGATCATCATTATTTTATCCGGAAGAACATAAAAATCACGGAATGCACCAACTTCGGGTCCAATTGCCATAATTAAAGCCATAACACAATAAAATGCAAGAGTTGCAAGTTTACCGTATATCTCAGCTGCAGTAGGATGCATACCTTTAAGAATCATAAATAATCCAAAGACAAGCATTACTATATCTTTGGCAATAAACAGTAAGAACACCCATGAAAATGCTTGCAATGTTTCATTTTCTGCATTATTGAACTTAAGAAAGAGAATTATAGCAATTGCAAAAACAGTAAGTTTATCTGCAATCGGATCAAGCATCTTACCGAGATTGCTTACCTGATTGAGTTTTCTTGCAATTTTACCGTCTACCATATCTGAAATTCCCGATAATGCAAGAATAATAAAAGCAAGTATAGTATACCCCTTATAAAAAAGCACGGCAAAAACAGGAATCAACAAAATTCGCACGAAAGAAATATAATTCGGTATCGTTTTCCAGTTTTCGAAGTAATAAGATAACTTTTCTTTCATTTGTAAGACTCCTTAAATTCCAATAAGTTTAGATGCGAATGAACATATATATGAGTCTGCTGCATATACTGCCACATCTTCTGAAGCATAAGAAAGAACACAAATCACTACAGCGATAATAAATACGTAAACAAGTCCCTTTAAAAGACCTACTGCTGCGCCGAGAATTGAGTTAAGTTTTCCTGCAATTTTTGATATATTGACTACACGTGAAATGAATTTAGCTGCAATACGAAGTACAACAAGTAAAACAATTGAAAGCACCGCAAAAGCGATCAGCTGAATGACAGATGACATTATAGGGCCGACAATAGAACTTTCAAGCTGCTCCACAGTTGTTATATTTGTCATAATTGTCTGAGAAATCGCCTGTGAATCAATAATTCCGGATTCTTTAATATAAGCATAAATACCTTCGGGAAGAAATGAAAAAACTGAATACATATTATCAATAGCAGATGCAACTGTATCACCTGCTGATGAATATTTTTCCGAAAGAAATGAAATCACTGTTGATTTAAAAAAATTATCATAAACAAAAGTTGAAACATACGGGGACAGTATGCGTGCACCTATAAAAGCAACAATACCTGAAGCAAAATCAAATACTGTTAAAATAAAACCTCTTTTTGAAGAAACAGCAACTATAAGTACTATAAGCGCAATAAGCACAATATCTATAATATAATTCATAATATCTCCTTTAATGAGTTTCTTCTTCTATCTGAATCAAATCAGAATTTCCGTATGCAGGAAATCTTTTTACCGAATCCGAAGAAAGAACATACAAATAATTTCCGTTAAGAACAATATCATCGTAGTGATTTATACCGTTAACGTAACCAACAAGTTTTCCTCGTTTTGAATAAGTTTCAATTTTATCTGCAAACAAAACAGAAATCCCTTTATCAGATGCAGACAAACTACGAACTTTACCTTCAACAGGAACTGTGAATTTTAATTTTCCGTTACTGCCGAAAACAACAAGATGGTAAAGGTTATCACTTGAATAATCATTTATCATTACAGCTGTAAATGAATCACTGAAATCTGAATAACATATATCAGATGTTACGAACTCATATACTTCTTCCTGTTCTTTTGCAGTTATCTTATAAACATGTTTATCAGTAACAACTTGAAGTTGTCTTGATGAAAGAAATTTAGTACCAACAACTGTTTCATCAGCATATTCAAACACTGCATATTCTGAGTCATATTCAAAATCAAGAATATACACTGTTGAACAAAGTACTGCATTTACTGAATTAATAACAGTTGCAGCAACTTTATTACCAGATTCTGTTATAGCAACATCTGAAATATATCCTTGCGGACAATTCCACTGATAAATAACCTTCCCTCTTCCATCCATACCAAAAAGAACTGATTTGGCGTTACTGTCAGTAACAATAACAGCGTAATTATCGTTTGAGCTGACTGCAGCATCAACAATTCGGCTGTCCGTTTTCTGTTGCGAGTGAAGAGTTTCATTTCTCATCAGCAGGTATGATGTATTGCTTCTGTCAAAAATCATTACTCTGTAGTCATTCACTTCAACTGAGGGAGAACTGTATGTAATCTGCTGACTTGATGATACTTTTCCATTATTATTAACATATGAGATTCCGTTATCTGTTAATATAACATAACCGTTTCTGTAAGATTTGAAATCAAAAACGGTATCAGCATCAAGCGCAACAGAATCCTCTGATGATACACCACCTGAAAGCAATGAAACTAATTTACCTTTTACTGTATACAATTCACCACCGGATGAAACATCAGCTACAATAAATATAGTGAGAAATATAACAACAATTATGAGAATATATGCAAAAGAAGACAGTCTTGCACCACCGCTGTTGTTGTTTGAAAACTTCTTTATGCCGCGGGCAAATTTCCTTTTACTCTCGTCGCTTCTTTTTCTGCAGGAATCATCAGGAATAACAGAAATACCGTCATCCTCTTTACCTACAACACGAAAAGAGTCGCGACCGATTTTTTTACTCATTACATACACCTTCTTCATAATTGACTTTGTTGAGATATAAACCTTCGGGAGAAACTGTTTTGCCGGCTCTGTTTCTGTCACCTGATAAAATAATATCTTTTACGGAAGATTCACTGATTTTACCTTCATTGATATAAATAAGAGTTCCCACCATGATACGTACCATATTATAAAGAAAACCGTCACCTTCAACTTTAAAAACAACCAAATCACCTTCACGAGTGACTGACGCATTTTTTACGGTTCTGACAGTATCTTTTACAGAACTGCCTGATGCACAGAATGCCTTAAAATCATATGTTCCGATAAAATCTTTTGCAGCTTTATCAAGTTTTGCAACATCAAGCTCGTATTTATATTGATAAACAGTATCAAGCAAAAACGGATTTCTCAATTCAGAATTCCATATTTTATAAATGTACTCTTTTGATTTGGTATCAAATCTTGCATGAAAATCAAAAGGAACCTCTTCACACCTGATAACAGCAATATCAAGAGGAAGCTTCGCATTAAGAGCTCTAACAACAGTTGAACATCCAAGAGATGATTCAGTTCTGAAATTACAACAGAACTCATTTGCATGCACTCCGGCATCAGTTCTTGAACAACCGTTGACAGATATTTTTTCACAAAATATCTGTTCTATTGCCGATTCAAGTTGTCCCTGAACTGTGTCTGCATTCTCCTGAATCTGCCATCCATGATACGCAGTTCCGTTATATTTAAGCCATAATCTTAAATTACGCATCAAATAACAGCTCCGAAAAAGAAATTAAGCAATATTATTGCAGCCAACATAACAAGAATCACTGACAAAGCAACAAGATCTCTCCAGCTGAATTTCATCTGTTTCATTCTTGTTCTGGTATTATTACCGTTATAACATCTGCATTCCATTGCAAAAGCGAGTTCATATGCTCTTCTGAAAGAATTTACAAAAAGAGGAATAAAAATAGGAATAAGTGCTTTTGCTCTTTTTAGTAATCCGCCTGTTTCAAGATCTGCACCTCTTGCTTTCTGAGCATTCATTATCTTATCAATTTCTTCTATAAGGGTAGGAATAAATCTCAGTGCAATAGTCATCATCATTGCGAGAGTGTCTACAGGTACTTTTATTTTATTAAGCGGAGATAACAACCTTGAAATGCCGTCTGTAAGAGTTGTTGGTGATGTTGTGTATGTCAGAAGTGAACTTATAAGAATCAGGCATACAATTCTTATTGCCATAAAAATTGCTGTGGCAATACCACCGGTAGTGATTGAAAACGGCCAGGTTTCAGGCAAAAGATTTGTTCCGTCATCATTATAAAATATCTGAAGTACAGATGTCAGAACGATAATAAAATATATCATCTTCATGCCCTTAAAAACAACTTTAAAAGAAATTTTAGAGATAGCGACTGATACTAATGCAAAAACTGTTATAAGAGCAAGGGAGAAAAAGTTTTTGCATAAAAAGATTTCAATCAGAGAAATAAATATAATAACAAGTTTTGCTCTTGCATCAAGATTATGAATAAACGAATTTCCCGGGAAATACTGACCTAAAGTTATATCTTTTATCATGATCAGTTACCCCCTTTATGAAGATACCGAAGTATTTCTTTGCAAGCATCTTCAACTGTGTAAACTTCTTTATTGATATTAAAACCGTAATCAGCAAGTTCAGTAAAAATTTTTGTAATCTGCGGAACACTCAATCCCATTTCACTGAGTTCATGCGCATGTGAGAAGACATTATTTACTGTATCGTTGAATGCAACTTTACCCTTATTAAGAACAAGTATTCTGTCTGCAACTGATGCAACATCTTCCATTGAATGAGAAACTATAATTACTGTACTACCGGTTTTTTCTCTATAGTTCTTTATCAGCTCAAGAATTACACGACGACCTCTGGGATCAAGCCCTGCAGCAGGTTCATCCATAATAAGAACTTCAGGCTCCATTGCCATGACACCTGCAATTGCTACACGCCTTTTTTCCCCGCCTGAAAGGTCAAACGGAGATTTATCAAACATTGATTCTTTAAGACCTACAAAATCAGCAGCTGCCCTTACACGTCTGTCTATTTCATTTTTATCAAGACCCATATTTGCAGGACCAAATGAGATATCTTTATATACAGTAGATTCAAAGAGCTGATATTCAGGATACTGAAAACATAAACCTACTCTGAATCTTGCCTTATGCGCAGTTTCTTTGCTTTCATTGATATCTTCACCGGAAAGAAGAACTTTTCCTGATGAAGGCTTTAACAAGGCATTAAAATGCTGAATCAAAGTTGATTTTCCTGAACCCGTGTGCCCGATTATAGCAAGGAGCTCACCCTTTTTTACAGAAAAATCAATATTATCAAGTGCTGCAACTTCAAAAGGTGTTCCGACACCGTATTTATATGAAAGATTTTTAACTTCAAGAATATTCATATCAAATACCTCCCGAAACGCACGCTTTGAAAGCAGAAATAAATTCATCAGCAGTAAGAATACCATTCGGAAGATTTACACCATTTTTTCTCAGAGCAGATGCAAGCTTTGCACTGTCAGGCAGTTCAAGTCCTGCCTTTTCGATAATATCATCATGAGCAAAAACTTCAGCAGGAGTACCGTCAAGAACCACATTTCCCGAATCCATAACGATTACTCTGTCTGCTTTTACTGCTTCGTCCATGTAATGTGTAATCAGGACTACAGTTTTGCCCATTTCCTTATTAAGACGAAGCATTGAACTCATAACTTCTTCTCTGCCTTTAGGATCTAGCATTGCGGTAGGTTCATCAAGAACAATACAGTCTGTCTGCATTGCCATTACACCTGCAATTGCAACTCTCTGCTTCTGACCGCCTGAAAGTTTATGAGGTTCATGAAGTCTGTACTCATACATACCCACAGATTTAAGGGCAGCATCAACTCTTATTCTGATTTCAGAGGGTTCTATTCCGAGATTTTCAGGACCGAATGCAACGTCCTCCTCGACAATAGTTGCAACAATCTGATTATCAGGATTCTGAAAAACTACTCCTACAGTCTGACGAATATCAAATTCAAGATTTTCATCAGAAGTATCCATACCGTTCACAAAAATCTTTCCGTTTTCCGGAAGAATTATTGCATTTGAAAGCTTGGCAAGTGTTGACTTACCTGAACCGTTATGACCGAGAACAGCAACAAATTCGCCCTTTTTAATGTCTATATTAATGTTTTTAACAGCCAATGGTAATGGTGTTTCTGTATCAGATTCATATCTGTATGAAACATCAGCAAATCTTATAAGAGATTTTTTTTCCATTTGATTTTATCCTTAAAGAATTATTTTTTCCATATTGCAGTAGAACCGCATGGGAGACATAATCCCGAAGATGTAACGGGAAGTCCGAGTTCATCTGCAGATACTTCGCCACCAAAAGTGGGCTTAATAACAGAACCCAATATGTACTGCATAACTGCAGGAGAAAGTCCTGTTGTATATGAATTTATGAGAAACAGCAAAGAGTCTTCAGTCAAAAGCTGCTTACAAAGAGAACATAAATGATAAACTTCATCTTCAAGCTTCCAGACTTCTCCTCCAGGGCCACGTCCGTATGAAGGGGGATCCATAATTATAATGTCGTAATGATTACCACGTCTGATTTCTCTTTCAACAAACTTGATACAATCATCAATAAGCCATCTTACAGGAAGTTTTTCAACTGATGAAGACATTGCATTTTCCTTTGCCCATAATACCATGCCTTTGGAAGCATCAACATGTGTTACGGCGGCACCTGCATTGAGTGCTGAAATTGTTGCACCACCGGTATATGCAAAAAGATTTAACACTTTAACTTCACGGTTCTGTCTTTTTATTGTTTCTGCAACGAAATCCCAGTTTACTGCCTGCTCGGGAAAAAGTCCTGTATGCTTGAATCCCATTGTTTTTATATTGAATGTAAGTTCATTGTAATTAATTGTCCAACGATCAGGAATGTTTTTATAGACTTCCCATTTCCCGCCACCTGAGTTGGAACGGAAATATCTGGCATCAGCTTTTTTCCATAAAGGATGTTTCTTGGGAGTCTGCCATATAACCTGCGGATCAGGACGAATAAGTGTTACATTACCCCATCGCTCAAGTCTTTCTCCATCAGAACAATCTATAAGTTCATAATCAATCCATTTATCGGAAATACGCATATTATATAAGCCTTTCTTCAACAACCTCAGCAATCATAGTTGCGAGATCTTCAATCTGATTTTTATCTCTGCCTTCAAGCATTACACGAACAAGAGGTTCAGTACCTGACGCTCTGACAAGAACTCTGCCGTTATTGCCAAGTTCTTTCTCCGCTGCTTCAATTGCAAGACGGATATCACGATCCTCTGCAAGTCGATGCTTACCGAATGCAGAAACTTTAACATTTTTAAGAACCTGCGGGAAGATTTCAATTTCTGACGCAAGTTCGTCAAGAGATTTCCCTGTATCTCTGATAATATTAAGCACCTGAACTGCTGAAAGCTGACCGTCACCTGTTGATGCATAGTCAAGGAAAATAAGATGTCCTGACTGTTCACCACCGATGTGATATCCTTTCTCAAGCATTCTCTCAAGTACGTATCTGTCACCGACTTTTGTCTTTTCACAGTTAATACCGTTCTTTTCACAGAATTCAAAAAGCCCCATATTACTCATTACAGTTGCAACAAGGGTATTTCCGTTGAGTTCATTCTTATCTTTGAGATATTTTGCGCAGATAGCCATCAACATATCACCATCGACAAGATTACCGTTTTTATCCACAGCAAGAAGTCTGTCAGCATCACCATCAAAAGCAAAACCGACTTCAAAACCGTGGGTTTTGACAAATTCAGCAAGACCTTCAATATGTGTTGAACCGCAATTATCATTAATATTTACACCATCAGGATTTGCGTTGATAACAACACATTCTGCACCCAGCTGTTTAAACAGCTGATTTGCTGTAACTGTTGCAGATCCGTTTGCGCAGTCAAGAGCAATTCTCATACCGTAAAAAAGCTTATCGGCTGTGGAAGCGATATGATTGATATAGTCATTAACTGCGTTGGGGGCAAGAGTAACCTTACCTACCTCACCGCCTATAACAACAGGAGGAATTCTGACTTCATCAAGGATAATTGATTCGATCTCTGCTTCCATAGCATCAGGAAGTTTATAACCTGTTGACTGGAAGATTTTAATTCCGTTATATTCACAAGGATTATGAGATGCAGAAATCATTACACCTGCATCATATCCGTATTCTTTTACGAGGAATGCTACTGCAGGTGTGGGAACAACACCAAGCATAAGAACATCTGCACCTACAGAACAAAGACCTGAAGCCAAAGCACAAGCAAGCATATCTGCAGACTTTCTTGTATCAGCACCGATAAGAACTTTAGGTTTAAATGTAGTGTTTTCAGCAAGAACCATAGCCGTAGCTCTGCCGATTTTCATAGCAAGTTCACTAGTTATTTCAGAATTTGCAATACCTCTTGCACCGTCAGTGCCGAATAATCTACCCATAAAAATAATACCTCCGTAAAAAATCAGAATATTGTCTGCTGACCAGGTTTTTCAATACCGAGATGAGTATATGCAGCATTTGTAACAACTCTGCCCCTCGGTGTTCTGCCTAGAAAACCTATCTGCATAAGATAAGGTTCATAAACATCCTCAATTGTTACTGCTTCTTCACCTATTGCTGCTGCTATCGTTTCAAGTCCTACAGGTCCGCCATTATAATTATTTATCATAGTTGTAAGCAATAATCTGTCTATATTATCAAGACCGATTTCATCAATTTCCATTCTGGAAAGCGCAAGTCTTGCATCCTGCTCTGTAATAGTACCGCTGCCTATAACCTGAGCAAAATCTCGTGCTCTCTTAAGAAGTCTGTTTGCAATTCTCGGAGTACCTCTTGAACGTGAAGCGATTTCAAGAGCACCATCTTCATCAATACCTATACCAAGTATACCTGCACTTCTTTTTACAATCTCTGCAAGTTCCTGAGGAGTATAGAGTTCCAATCGAAGAACAACACCGAATCTGTCACGAAGCGGAGCCGTAAGCTGACCTGCTCGAGTTGTTGCGCCGACCAGAGTAAAATTCTTGATATCAAGTCGTATGCTTCTTGCAGACGGACCCTTACCGATAATTATATCAATAACATTATCTTCCATTGCAGGATAAAGAACTTCTTCAACACTTCTTGAGAGACGATGGATTTCATCTATAAAAAGAACATCACCTTCATTAAGATTAGTAAGAAGAGCAGCAAGATCACCGGGCTTTTCAATTGCAGGGCCGGATGTGACCCTAATCTGAACATTCATCTGATTTGCAATTATACCGGCAAGTGTTGTCTTTCCGAGTCCCGGCGGACCGTAAAGAAGCACATGATCTAATGTTTCACCTCTGCCGAGAGCTGCATCCATATATATTTTGAGATTTTCTTTAACCTTTTCCTGACCGATATAATCATCAAGAGTTTTAGGTCGCAGGGAAACCTCAGAATCACTATCATTCTGTGTAAATTCGGGTGACATCATACGGTATTCATTTTCTTCCATCAATATTCACCCTTTCTTAGATATTTTTAGAAAGAACTGTAAGTGCTTTCTTTATGAGTTCTTCTACTGAAAGATTTTTATCAAATGCAGAAACCGCTTTCGCAGCTTCATATCTTGAATAACCGAGAAACTGAAGAGCGCTGACAGCTTCTGCTGTATTGTCAGAGGCTTCAATTGCTGCAGACGCATCAAAATTATCATCGTCACCGGCTGCAACAGATGTAAGTTTACCCTTTAACTCAAGAACAATACGTTGTGCTATTTTCGGCCCGATTCCCTGCGCTTTTGTAACAGATTTTGCATCTCCTGCAGAAACAGCAAGCGCAAGCTTATCGGGAGTCATTTCAGAAAGCACAGAAAGAGCTGCTTTAGGACCTACACCGGAAATGCCGATAAGAAGTCTGAAACAATCCAGCTCCTGAGTATCAGCAAAACCAAAAAGTTCAAGAGCGTCTTCTCTTACGGCAAGATGAGTAAAAACAGTTGTTTTACTACCAACAGTACCAATTCTTTTTAATGTATTGAGAGATGCATTACATTTAAAACCGACACCGCCGCATTCAATCGCGACAGAAGATGCATCAACCATTATTATATTACCGGTTAATGAATAAAACATAATGTTTTAATCCTTTCATTTGTAGTTCAACCTACCGAGTGCAGAACCGCTGGAATGAGCATGGCATATTGCCATTGCCAATGCGTCTGCAGTATCATCAGGTTTAGGTACAGCATTAAGATTCAACAACAATTTTGTCATCTCCTGAACCTGTTTCTTTTCAGCCCTACCGTAACCTACAACGCTTTGCTTTACCTGCAACGGTGTATATTCAAAAATTCCTACGTTATGCTGTCTTGCAGAAAGAAGAATTACACCTCTTGCCTGTGCAACATCAATTGCAGTTTTTTGGTTTGTATTAAAAAATAATTTTTCAATTGCCATTGCATCAGGTTTGTAGATTTCAACAAGATTGGTAATTCCTGAATAAATGTGCAGAAGTCTGTCATTGAAATCAGAATGTGCTTTTGTGGTTATAGCACCAAAATCCAGAACTCTGAAATGATTATTAAGATATTCAATAACACCATATCCGACAATAGCATATCCCGGATCAATACCTAAAATAATCAAGCACACTACACCACCATAAAATCATTCACTTTAGTATAGCATAACAACATAATTTTGGCAAGTAAATAATAAATATTTAATAAAATATTTGATTTTTATTATTTTATATGCTAATATTATTCAAGATTAAATTTAAGGAGAACAATAATGTCCGATTACATACATATGACACACGGAAAAGCACATCAGCGAGAAGAGTTGTTAAATCTCCTCGACCATACATTCGGTTTTACAAAAGATGAAGATAAATTTCTTCATCTCTTACCGAAACTTTATAAAGAACAGTACAATCCAGCAGAAAACAACATTATTCTTGATATTGACGGGGATATGAGAGCAGCAGTAGGTTTGTACTATAACACACTGACTGTTGGTGACGAAAAACTCAAAATAGGCGGTATCGGTAATGTAGCTGTTCACCCTGAACACCGTGGAAAAGGATATATGCAGTTCTGTATGCTTCTTGCACTTGACGAAATGAAGCAGAATATGACT
>JAZOUN010000055.1:0-8397 GCA_045658165.1 Acutalibacteraceae bacterium | reverse complement strand
TCCTTATCTTTGATTACAAAATTGCTGTTGCTGATTGATTCTGTAAGATCCTTTGCAGTTCTGCCGGGTTCAAATGTGGAAAGCTTCTTGTCATCGTCAATTACGATATTTTCATCTTCTGTAACAAGCTTGTCACTTTCTGCGGGTTTATCTGTGGGATCTTCCGGTTCTGTGGGATCTTCTGTACCGAGAACAATAAATTCAATACCGTTTTCGTTTGCATATGCTTCAGCTGCTGTGCCGGGTGTACCTATAATTGTAAAATCATCTGCAAGCACCATATCGCTAGACGGATGAACATATCCGAATGCCATACCACCGATTGAAGTTACACTTTCGGGAATCGTAACTGTTTTGAGTTTCGGACAGTTTTGAAATGCGCCAGAACCGATTGAAGTTACATTTTCGTGAATTACAATTGTCTCAAGATTTGCACAATTCCAGAATGTACCGTCTAAAATTTCTGTTACACCATCAGGAATAGTAAACGAAATGAGATTTCCGCATCCGAAGAAACATTCGGAACCAATATATTTTATTGAATCGGGAAGCACAAGTGATGTCATTCTGAAACATTCAGTAAAAGCATCATCACCGATTCTTGTTACGGGATATCCCTCAATGGTGTCAGGAACAACAACTTCACCGCTGACAAATCCGTAACAACCTGTAATTGTAACCTCTCCGTTTTCAATAACATAACGCAATATTTCTTGTTCATCCGGTTCTGTGGGATCTTCTGCACCGAGAACAATAAATTCAATACCGTTTTCGTTTGCATATGCTTCAGCTGCTGAACCTGCATAGCCGGAAATTGTAAAACCGTCAGCAAGTCCCTCATTACCGTTTTTGTCAAGAACATACCCAAATGCAAGATCACCAATAGTTGTTACGCTTGCAGGAATTTCCACACTTTTAAGGCTGTCACAATAAGCGAATGCAACAATACCGATTGTTGTTACACTATCAGGTATTTCTATACTTGCAAGGCTCTTACAATCATAGAATGTACTATTACCGATTGCAGTTACACCGCCAGGAATTTCTATACTTACAAGACTTTCGCAACCATAGAACGCACTATCACCTATTGCTGTTACATTCTCAGGAGTTTCTATATTCACAAGACTGCCGCAACGATAGAATGCACAGTCTCCGATTGTTGTTACACTGCCCGGAATTGAATATTCTGTTCTGTCGTTACCGATAGGATACTGTATTAATTCAGTTTTATCCTTATTAAATAATACTCCGTATTCATCACTTGAATAATATTCATTGTTTTCACTTACAGAAAAACTTTCAATATTGTCGCAAGATCTGAATGCAGAATTACTGAGTGTTGTTACACTGTCAGGAATTTCTATACTTGTAAGACCAACGCAAAGAGCAAATGCAGTGCTGTCGATTGTTGTTACACTGTCAGGAATATCTATACTTGTAAGACCGGAGCAAGCATAGAATGCTGCATTGCCGATTGTTGTTACACTATCGGGAATTTCTACACTTGTAATACCCTCATTATAAGCAAATGCACGAGAACCGATAATTGTTACGGGATAGCCCTCAACAGCAGCGGGAATTACAATGTCTTTACCCGCAGAATCTTTAACACCTGTAATAGTAACTTCACCGTTATTGATTTCATATGTAAATACTGACGGATCTGCGGATTCTTCTTCAAGAGCAATAAATTCAATACCGTTTTCTTTTGCATATGTTTCAGCGGCTGAACCTGTATAACCGGTGATTGTAAAATCACGACAAGCTATAAACACATAATCACCAAAAGATGTTACACTTTTTGGAATTATTATATTTTTGAGTTGGTTATTATAAGCAAATGCATAATAACCGATTGAAGTTACACTATCACCGATTGTTACATTTTCGAGTTCAACGCAATTAAAAAATGTATATTCATCAATTGCAGTAACACTATCGGGAATTATTATACTTGTGACAGCCTCACAGCAATCAAAAGCTCTGTCACCGATTGTTGTTACACTGTCAGGAATTGTTATTTTTTCAAGATTCATACTTGCCCAGAATGAGCTTGAACCGATTTTTGATACAGTATCGGGAATTTCATATTCTGTTCTGCTGTTTCCCGGAGGATACTTGACCAACTCTGTTTTATCTTTATTAAACAGAACACCATATTCATCACTTGAAAAAGCTTTGTTGTTTTCATCAACGCTTATATTTGCAATATTCTTGCAAGCCCAGAAAGCCAATCTTCCTATTTCATTTACACCGACAGGAATATGAACACTTTCAAGACTGTCACAGAATGAAAATGCCTGATATCCGATTTTTGTTACACTATCAGGAATTTCTATGCTTGAAAGACTTTCGCAATTAGAGAATGCAGAATCACCGATTGTTGTTACACCATTGGAAATTGATACACTTTTAAGATTACTGCAACCACCAAACATACCTTCAGCAATAGATGTTATATTTTTAGGAATTTTTACATCTTCAAGCTTTTTACAGCAACTGAAAGCATCAGAACCGATTGTTGTTACACCATCACCAAAATTCACACTTTCCAGATTCTCACACCAACAAAATGCCTGATACCCGATTTCTGTTACACTATCGGGAATTGTTATACTTGTCAGCTTTTCATAATAAGTAAATGCATAATCACCGATTCTTGTTACACCATCCGGAATTACAACATCTGTCACCAACTCATTGTTAAGATACAGATTCACTGCATAAGTCATCGGATTAGAATACGAATCTTCAAAAGTAATCTCACACCAAGCACCTATATCTGATATGTATACATTTTCAAGATTGCTGCATTCATAAAATGCATAATCACCGATTGTTGTTACACTTGCCGGTATTGTTATATTTATAAGCGAACTGCATTCACTAAATGCATAATCACCGATTGTTGTTAAACTATCCGGCAATTTTATATCTGAAAGATTTTCACAACGTGAAAATGCATTATCACCAATTTTGGTTACACTATCAGGTATTTTCACACTTGTAAGACTGTCGTAAACACGGAATACATCATCACCGATTTCAGTTACAGGATAACCCTCTATTGTATCGGGGATAACCACTTCATTGTTGCTAATGAAACTGCAATAAGTAATTTTAACTTTACCATCATCAATTTCATAATACAAACCATCAACATCACCCGTATTATCATCAGGTGCTTCTCCGCCGATTGAAATAAATTCAACACCATAATCATTTGCGTAATATTCAGCTGTTGAACCTGTATAACCGGTGATTGTAAAGCCGGCAACAACAACGCTGTAGCCAAAGTCGATAGGAGGATTATAGAACCCCATTGCCTTGAAACCGATTGAAGTTACACTTTCCGGCACTGTAATATTTTTTATATTCACACAATCAGTAAAAGCATTTATTCCTATAGAAACCACACCATCAGGAATTGTAACTTCTGTAAGTGCATAACAATTTAAAAAGGCACGATCTTCTATAGATTCTACATCTGAGGGAATTATAATTTCACTAAGATTGTGGCAATCAGAAAACAACCCGCAATTTATTGATGTTATACCATACGGAAGTGTAATCCAACCGAGATTCCTGCAATATTTAAACGCACCGTCACCGATTGATGTAACACTGTCGGGAATTGTTACACCTAAGAGTGAATTGCAATCCATAAATGCATATTCCCCAATTGCAATTACGGGATATCCCTCTATTGTATCGGGAATAACAACTTCCCCGCTGATTGAGTCATCACAATCAGTAATTGTGACTTCACCGTTATTGATTTCATAAGTCAGGTAACTGAGCACATCATCTTCTGCAAAAGATGAAATCTCAAGTCCTGCGAACATTGACATTATCATAACCAGTGAAAGAATCACGGATATGACTTTTTTTGTAGTTTTCATCATACAAACTACCTCCGATATTATGATAGTAACATATTATACCTTTTACACTGCAAAGTCAACACGTTTGGTTCGTTTGTCGAAAAAAAGAGCTGTCCGAATCCGAACAGCTCCGCAAAATCAATTATCAAGTTTTTCAATAAGCATTTTTACCGAATTTTCGATTGTCGAGCCTGTGCAGTCGATTGTTACATCGGCATACTTATTATAAAGAGGTTTTCTCTCTTCATAAGCGTCCGCAAGGCTTTTTCCGTTTTTAAGAACTATGCCTCTTGTGGTGATATTTGTGACTCTTTTTTCGATTTCGGCAAAATCAACATGAAGATACACAACGGTTCCGTTTTTTCTGAAATTCTCCATTGCCTTTTCGGAGTAAACAGCACTGCCGCCCGTGGCAAGAACAGTGTTTTCAATATCAAGCTCCAGAAGAACTTCCTCCTCGGTTGCAAGAAAACTGTCCGTTCCGTCTTTATCTATTATATCCTGCAGAAGTCTTTTTGTCTTCTGCTGAATTATGATATCCGAATCGGTAAAAAGCATACCCATAGCCTTTGCAAGAAGAACACCGAGTGTACTCTTTCCTGCTCCGGGCATACCGATAAGAATTATGTTTCTTTTCATTATTTATGCTCCGCTATGAACTTTTCAAGAATATCCGCAGCCTCACCGACTATTTCTTTGCAGGGGCGTGTTTTGTAATATTCTGCAGTTCTCTGTTCGGGCACGGGACTTTTTGAATCGTTTTCGGGAAGACTCAGAAGATCGTGACAGACATATGAACCGTTTCTTGACTTAAATTCAAGAATAATTGACTGAATATCCTTGTACCAGTTCATTTTTGCATCGCTGTCTGTGGGGCTTTCGTACCCGTAAAGAATGTTTGCAACAAGAACCATTCCGCTTACAGCTCCGCAGACTTCACGCAGTCTGCCGAAACCGCCGCCGAAACCTGAAGACATTTTTACCATTTTTTCTTCAGGAATACCTGTTTCTTCGCAGAATGCAGCAGAAACAGCCTGAGCGCAGTTGAATCCCTCTTCAAAAAGTGCAATTGCAATCTCTCTTTTGCTCATTTATACTTCCTCAACCTTATCTGCAATTTTTTCGAGCCAGTCGCCCTCGAAAAGTTCTATAAGACCTCTGTCCACCTGAGATGCAAAATCAGGATCGATGGGGATTCTTGCAATCTGAGGAATACCGTGTGCAGCAGCAATTCTTTCAAGGTTACTTTCACCGAAAATGAAGTGCTTTTTGCCGCATTCGTTACACTCGAAGTATGACATATTTTCAACAATACCGAGAACGGGGATGTTCATCATCTTTGCCATATTCACAGCCTTTGTGACGATCATTGAAACAAGGTCCTGGGGAGATGTTACAATAATAATACCGTCAACGGGAAGTGACTGAAAAACAGTAAGGGGTACATCGCCTGTTCCGGGAGGCATATCGACAAACATAAAGTCAATATCCTTCCAGATAACGTCTGACCAGAACTGCTTTACAACACCTGCAATAACGGGTCCGCGCCATACAACGGGGTCAGTTTCGTTTTCCATAAGAAGATTTATAGACATAACATCAATGCCTGTTTTTGAAGTTGCAGGGAAAAGCTCTGTCTCGGTGCCTGTTGCTCTTTCGTGAATACCGAAAGCCTGAGGAATTGAGGGACCTGTGATATCTGCATCAAGAACTGCAGATTTGAAGCCTCTTCTCTGCATTGAAACAGCCATCATTGATGTGACAAGTGACTTGCCTACACCGCCTTTGCCACTGACAACACCTATAACTTTTTTTACTGAACTTGCGTCGTTGAGTTTTTCTTTGGGAATACCGCCTTCACGGCTTGAGCAGTTCGCTGAACATGAACTGCAATCATGTGTACATTCGCTCATATAAATAACCTCACTGATAATTTTTATCTGAATTCACAGACTGTACTGTTTGACATTCTGCTTGAATACCATACAACTTCACGGACATAATCTGTCCAGTTGCTCATTTTCATACGGCATCTGACCGCAACGGATGTGTTTTTCTTGTTGAGTACGGCACTTTCGTTACCGCTGAAAAACTGATTGAAGAATGATGCAAAATCATAACTGAAATTCTTCTCTTCATCGCCTTTTTCCGGAACATTCATTATGAAACTCTGGAAATCAACAATGTTTTTCACAAATTCTTCATCATCACAGACACTCAGCAGATATTTTTTTACATCTGCAAAAAATTCTGTTGAATCTATAAGACACTTTGAAAACAGAATTTCAAAGGGTTCGTATATAATATGACCGAACCGGTCATCTATCATTCCTATGGGACCGTTTTTATTTGCAACCGCAGAAAAATGATTTCTGATACTGCACCACAGCTCATTTATAAATCCGTATGACGGATCGCTGAGAGCTGTTTCGATAAATCCGTTATAAAAATCAAAATACTGCATATTTTTATACTTACGCATTGCAACTGCAATGTATCTTGTGAGCCCGAGTGTATGAAGTGCCTGTATAGTTACTGCAAAAAGATATGCTTTTTCCCAATCGGCAACACTCATGGTGCTTGTTGAAACAATAAGAGATGAATATTCTTCAATATCCTCACAGATTGTATCGGGATTTATGTGATACTGCATAAATTTATTATGTACAGTTTTTATCTGATATTTTTCCACATATTCCTTACTGCCGAGAAGTGAGTTGGGAATAAGTTCGCAAGGATATACATTTATTGCTCTGTGCTGACCGCTTTCAATTATACTGCTGAGACCTTTCGAAAAACTCTCATATGTTTCACCGGGCAGACCGAGAATCAGTTCTGTATATGTGGGGATATTTTCCCTTGCATAAAAATTGATAAGTTCGCCGTAATACTCCATATCAAGATTTTTTCTGCCGATTATTTCAAGAACTTCGGGAGAAACACTCTGCAATGAAATAGTCTGAGCTTTACTCATGTTATTATCCACAAGCATTTTGCTTATTTTACCCACAACATCAAATTTGTTCTTTGTAAAGTTGACTTTGAATTTCTGCGGATAACCTTTGTCCTGCTTGAGACGGCACATATACTCTGCGATTTCCTCATCACGGTTAAAAAGACCGAAATTGGCATCACAACCGTAAATATATTCAATCTTATGGTCTGCAATCCAGTCAAGTTCGGCTTTTACTCTTTCCATTGAGAAAAGTCGCACCTTACATTTAAGGAATCCCCAGTCACAGAATGCACACTGATTCGGACAGCCTCTGTTTGTTTCAAGCAATGCGGAAAATGATATTCCGTCGTCAAGAATACTGTCAAAAACCCCCTCAAGATAAGGAGAAGGATAATCTGTTGTTTCGGGAACTTTTTTCTCAGTGGTGACAAACCCGTCATCACTTCTGAAGGATATATTATCAATACCTGAAAAATCCTTTTTTTCACTAAGTGCAAGAAGAATTTCCTTAAACGCCTCTTCACCGCCGCCGTGAACAAGAATATCAGCTGTCGGAATGTCTGCAAGCTGATGACTGTCCGGTGCAATGTGATGACCGCCGAAAACCGTTATACAATCAGGAAATTTCTTTTTAAGTGCCTTTGAAAAAGCAATGTTATATTCAATATTCCAGATATAACACGAAAATCCCACAAGATAAGGGTTATCGAGTGAGTTTACCGCCTTTTCAATATTCTCACGGGTATAGATAAACTTACCGAGATTATACTCCGACTTTATTTTTTCATCTGCCCATGCATATGCAGCAAGGCAACCTGCCGCATAAGGAAGATACGCTGTTTTCTTTTCTTCACCGTAAACCGTTGATACCTGAACAAGATAAACATTCTTCATTTTATCACCCTTTTTCTGTTGCAGATTATAACATATACAAATCTTTATGTCAAACTGACAGTTGAAAAAAATCTTATTTCAGTGTATAATATATTCTCAGTGAAACGAGGTGAAAGCATTGAAAAACATTTATATGGTACAAGTGGGATTTGCTTTTGACAATTCTGCAGTATATCTGCCTTACAGTGTCGCAACAATTATATCATACTGCAAAAGTATTCCTGAAATAAAAGAGGAATATAATTTCGTAAAACCTGTTTACAAAAGAGAAAAAACTGATACAATTGTTAAATCTCTCGAATCACCGTATATGATGGGTTTTTCTTGCTACTTATGGAACACCGAGTTCAACAAAGCTCTGGCAAAAAAGGTAAAAGCCAGATATCCCGAATGTATTATTGTTTTCGGCGGTCACAACGCTGCCGAAGACGGTTCACTGCTTGAAACAGAAGATTATATCGACATTATTATGACAGGTGAGGGAGAAGAAACTTTTGCATCACTTCTCACTACAGAAAATTATGACGACTGCCCTAATATCTTCTACAGAAAAAACGGCAAAATCATAAAAACTCAGCAGAAATTCTACGATGACATTTCCCGTTATCCGTCTCCGTTTCTTGACGGAACGCTGGACGAAAAAGTCGGAGGCCAAGCGGT
>JAZOUN010000054.1:0-5168 GCA_045658165.1 Acutalibacteraceae bacterium | reverse complement strand
AAATCTGTTTTATGAGATGAATAAAAGTATTTCTAAATTTAAATATTATTTTAAATTTAGAAATGCAGTTCGAAAATTCATATGACTAAATCATCTAAAAAAGTATTGCTAACGGCTCTAGCAATATTTTTGTTGCTGTCTATTATCTTTTCAAATTATCATATAGAAGTCATTACATATAATTACGCAGATGATGCTGAATCTGATTGCAGAATTGTCTTGATAAGTGACTTACACGGAAGAGAATTCGGCAAAGATAACTCAGTACTGTTAAAAAAAATTGTGGAAGTTGAGCCGGATATTATTTGTCTTGCGGGCGATTTTATTGATGAAGACAACACACCTGCAGATAATAATGAATTTCTTCTTCTACTCAGCAATCTGACTGAATTAGCTCCTGTTTATTATTCATTCGGCAATCACGATCTTAATTATCTGGAAAACAACTTTTCAGATTTAGTTGAAAGAATGGAAAACGCAGGTTGTACAATCCTCGATGAAAATTTTGTTGACATTGAAATTAACGGCCTATTACTTAGATTGGGTGGAATATTTGATTATGCGTTCAATCAGCAATATGTACCACTGTCTGAATGGCAATCTGACTCAACACACAAATTCCTGACTGATTTCACTAATACAGACAGTACAAAAATTCTAATGTGCCACAGACCTGAGAGCTTTATTTACGATGATGCTTCACTCTGGAATATTGATTTTGTCCTTTGCGGACATACTCACGGTGGATTATGGCAATTACCTTTTATCGGCGGAACAATTGCCCCGGAACAAGGTTTCTTACCTGAATACGACAAAGGTGAATTTATTCTGAACAATATCAGAATGATAATAAGCTCAGGTTTTTCCGGTTACAAATATATTCCGAGATTATTCAACCCCCCTGAAATAACAGTTATTGAACTAACATTATGAGAATGTTTATGATATTCATAAGCATTCTCATTTTTAACATTTTTTTTGTTAATAAAATGTTAAAAATATTTAAATTTACTCTTTATTTTTAATATAAAATATGCTATCCTATTACGATGAAAAATATATACTCTTTTCAACCGGCGTTAGAAACTAGGCAATATTAAAATTAATTATAAATAACCCTCGCAACCCGGAAATCCACTATGAGGTGATTAAGTGTTTGAAATCAAAAACAAAAAAATATTGAATGACACTGTTACAATGATGGACATTTTTGCACCATTTGTAGCTGCTAAGGCACAGCCGGGGCAATTTATCATTCTCAGAGTCAATGAATCAGGAGAGCGAATTCCTCTCACAATAGCAGGCACTGATAAAAATAACGGAACTGTAAAAATCATTTTCCAGATAGTCGGCGCAACAACATTTGAATTAAATAAACTTAATAAAGGCGATAAACTCTGCGATTTTGCCGGACCTCTCGGAAAACCGACTGAATTGGAAGGATTAAAAAAAGTTTGCGTTGTAGCCGGCGGTGTTGGTTGTGCTATTGCATTACCCATCGCGGAAAAACTTCATGAGTCAGGTTGCGAAGTACACTCTATTATCGGATTCAGAAATAAAAACCTTCTGATTCTTGAAGATGAATTCAAGAAAGTGTCTGATAATCTCACAATTATGACAGATGACGGTTCATGCGGAAAAAAAGGCGTCGTAACTCAACCACTTAAAGAGTCCATTGAATCTAATGAAAATTATGATTGTGTTATTACAATCGGTCCGCTTATCATGATGAAGTTTGTTGTTGAAACAACAAGGCCGTATAATATAAAGACTATTGTTTCAATGAATCCCATTATGATAGACGGAACAGGCATGTGTGGTGGCTGCAGACTTACAGTAGGCGGTAAATTAAAATTTGCTTGTGTTGACGGACCTGATTTTGACGGATTTGAGATAGATTTTGATGAAGCACTGCAACGCGGTGCAATGTACAAAGATTTTGAACACCACGCATATGAAAAAAAATGCAATCTGCTTAATAAGGAGGTCAAATAATCAATGGCAAATATGTCTCCTGAAAAACAGCCTATGCAACTGCTTGATCCTGAACTGAGATCAACAACTTTTGATGAAGTTTCATTGGGGTATACAGAATCTGAAGCATTGAATGAAGCAGACCGTTGTCTGAATTGTAAGAACAAACCTTGTGTCAGCGGTTGTCCTGTCAACATAGATATTCCGGCATTTATTGCTCAGATAAAAGAAAAGAATTATGAAAATGCATATCAAAAAATAACTGAAGCATCAAGCCTTCCTGCTGTATGCGGACGTGTATGCCCTCAGGAACGTCAGTGCGAAAGCAAATGTGTCAGAGGTATAAAAGGTGATGCAGTCGGAATCGGAAGACTTGAACGTTTTGTTGCTGATTATCATAACTTCAACAATTCAGATAATACTGATAAAATTAAATTTAACGGTCACAAAGTCGCTGTTATAGGTTCAGGTCCTGCAGGTCTTTCATGTGCCGGTGAACTTTGTAAAAAAGGTTATGAAGTAACAGTTTTTGAAGCACTCCATGTGGCAGGCGGCGTTCTTGTATATGGTATTCCTGAATTCAGACTTCCGAAAAAAACTGTTCAAAAAGAAATAGATACACTCAAAAAAATGGGTGTAAAAGTTGAAACAAACATAATTATCGGTAAGACATTCACAATAGAAGAACTGATGAATGAACATGGCATTGAAGCTATTTTTATCGGCTCCGGAGCAGGATTACCAAAATTTATGAGCATTCCCGGTGAAAATCTTAAAGGTGTTTATTCTGCTAATGAATTCCTTACAAGAATCAACCTCATGAAAGCTTATAAAGACGACAGCAACACTCCGATTGCGCATCCTCGTAAGACCATTGTTGTAGGTGGTGGAAATGTAGCAATGGATGCAGCAAGATGTGCAAGAAGAATGGGCTCTGAAGTATACATTGCTTACAGAAGAACAAAATCAGAATTACCTGCACGAAAAGAAGAAGTTGAACATGCCATCGAAGAAGGAATCAAGTTTGAATTTCTTGTAAATCCTATTTCAATCAATTCAGGTGAAGATAAATCTGTTGCATCTATAACATGTCAGCGCATGGAACTTTCTGCTCCTGATTCAACAGGAAGAGCAAAACCAACACCTATTGAAAACAGTGAATTTAATATTGAAGCTGATACAGTTATTATGGCATTGGGTACTTCCCCTAATCCGCTGATAAAATCAACTACAAACGGACTTGAAACTCAGAATTGGGGCGGAATAATTGTAGATGAGAACGGACAAACATCTATCCCAGGTGTGTTTGCCGGTGGAGATGCTGTTATTGGTGCCGCCACAGTTATTCTTGCTATGGGCGCAGGTAAATCTGCAGCTAATGCAATTGATAAATATATAAATACAAAATAAATTAAATCCGAAGTTCACAACTTCGGATTTTTTATTGCATTAATGACTTGATTATGTTAATATAAAATCAAAGGAAGTGCCGAAATGATTAAATTTAATAACGAGTGGGATAATCTTCTTAAAGATGAATTCGCAAAGGAATATTACAGAAAAATACATAATTTTCTTGCAAAAGAATACAAATCTCAATCATATGATATTTATCCTGATATGTATGATATTTTTAATGCAATGAAAATCACAGACTATAACAATGTAAAAGCTGTAATTTTAGGACAGGATCCCTATCATGGCATCGGACAGGCACACGGATTATCATTCTCTGTAAAAGACGGTATAACTCCCCCACCTTCTCTGGTTAACATTTTTAAAGAGTATCATGATGATTTAGGATATGATATACCCAAAAGCGGAAATCTTACAAAATGGGCAGAAAATGGAGTATTGTTGCTTAATACTGTTTTAACCGTTCAAGGCGGAATGGCAGCAAGTCACAGAGGAATTGGCTGGGAAATTTTTACCGACAATATAATTTCGCTTCTTAATGAACGAAATAAGCCAATTGTTTTTATTCTCTGGGGACGATTTGCAAGAGATAAAAAAAGACTTATTACAAACCCGATTCACCATATTATAGAATCTGCACATCCTAGTCCGTTATCAGCCTACAACGGTTTTTTCGGAAGCAAACCTTTCTCAAGAACAAATAACTTTCTTGCAGATGATCCGATAGACTGGCAATTAGATTAAATATTTATTAAATTTTAATTCGGAGGCATACAAATTGAACAGCAAGAGAATTACAGCTTTAATTACAGCTTTTATTTTAATATTGACATTAACTGCTTGCAATAACAAAAAAACTGTTTCAGCAGAAACTACAACATATCAGAATATACAAGAAACAACATCAACAACAGAAATCATTTCATCAGCAGTAAACATAAATAACGAAACCACAATCATTGAAACAACAACCGCTGCACAAGCAGTTTCAACAACAGAAACAAGTACTAAATATGCTGAAACTACAACAGAAACAACCTGGACCGACGCACTTATTATTAATACATATAAAACTGCTGCAGACAAATCAGCAACATCAATTGTTTCCACACAGACAATTTCACTTGACAATATATCAATTAATAACGGTGAAGGTGCGATAAACAGCATGTTGAAACTTGTAAAACCTGTCATATCAAAAGTTGTAGAAAGTAATTCTACTGAATTTGACGGAATTACCGGTGGATTTAAAAATCTCAGTGTTTCAGATGTGGAAAATGCAACCGCATACAAAAATGACAATAACACTATAATTAAAATAACACTTAAACAGCAGACTGACGGCGTCGGAAATGACAAAAATAATGGCACCGTAGGTCACGGAATTTCAGTTATCGGCGATATAAGTGTAGTACTTAATCAATTGACAGATGCCGGTCTTCCAATGGAAATAGATGACAACAACATTTTAATGACTTATACTGAACCTGAAATCAGTGTTGTAATTGACAACAATGGCAACATTATCAACGGAACTTGGAAATATAAAGTACAACTCGATATGACTGATTTCACCGTTGCAGGTTCAAAGGTAGAAAATACATCAGTAATTATTAAAAATGTTATTACTGTAAATGGTGGTTTTTCTGAGTAACTACAATAATTAGGAGCAGAAAGAAGATACTTTCTGCTCCTTTTTTATATCATAAATTATATGCGCCTCTTGCCCAAAGAATCCATTTAGAACGGTCGAGAGGATTAACACCTTGCCTTGGATT
>JAZOUN010000053.1:0-30538 GCA_045658165.1 Acutalibacteraceae bacterium | reverse complement strand
CATCTGGTGTGTTTGCTTCATCGTCACCTGCAGCAAGCTGATCTTCCTGTGCCTTGAATCTTTCTCTCTGATCGATAGGATCATTAAGCTCTGAATAAGCATCTGCCATTTCCCAGTCGTTCATAAAGAACTCAAAACGTTCTCCATAGTCGGGATTTTCGGCCTTTCTCTTTGTAAGGGGAGAAATTTCAACAGGATGATCCATAAGGAATGTGGGCTGAACAAGATGATGTTCAACATATTCTTCAAAGAAGAGATTGAGAATGTCGCCCTTCTTATGTCTGTCTTCGAACTCGATTCCCTTTTCCTTTGCAAGAGCCTTTGCTTCTTCATCTGTCTTGATTTCGCTGAAATCAACACCTGCATATTTTTTAACTGCATCGAGCATTGTGATTCTTTCAAAGGGTTTACCGAGATCCATTTCAATGCCGTTATACACGATTTTTGTTGTGCCGAGAACAGCCTGAGCTACATGACGGTAAAGATTTTCTGTAAGATCCATCATGCCGTGGTAATCTGTGTATGCCTGATAGAGTTCCATAAGAGTGAACTCGGGGTTATGTCTTGTGTCAAGACCTTCGTTTCTGAAAACTCTGCCGATTTCATAAACTCTTTCCATACCGCCTACGATAAGACGCTTGAGGTAAAGTTCAAGTGAAATACGGAGTTTAAGATCTTCATCAAGCGCGTTGAAATGTGTTTCGAAGGGTCTTGCTGCAGCACCGCCCGCATTTGAAACGAGCATGGGTGTTTCAACTTCGATAAAGCCCTGATTATCAAGATATCTTCTGATTTCTCTGATGATAAGTGAACGCTTGATGAATGTATCCTTTACATCAGGATTCATAATAAGGTCAAGATAACGCTGACGGTATCTTGTTTCCGTATTTGTGAGTCCATGATATTTTTCGGGAAGAGGAAGAAGTGATTTTGTAAGGAGCTTTACAGATTTTGCATGAACGGAGATTTCACCTGTCTTGGTCTTGAAAACAAAACCTTTGACTTCAACGATATCACCGATGTCATATTTCTTGAAATCGGCATAAGATTCTTCGCCTATGTCATCACGTCTGACATAAACCTGCATTTTTCCTTCACGGTCGTGAATATTCATGAAACTTGCTTTACCCATGGGGCGCTTTGTCATGATTCTGCCGCAGATGGAAACATCCTGATTTTCAAGCTCATCATATTTTTCAATGATCTCTGTACTGTGATAATCCTGCTGTGCAAGAGTAACCTGAAACGGATCCTTACCTGCCTCCTGAAGTGCAGTAAGCTTATCAACACGGATCTGTCTGAGTTCGTTCACACTCTGTTCAGGTGCTTCGTTTTCAGCAGCCTGATTCTTAATTTCGTCTGCCATTTTTATGCTCCTTAATATATGCTAAATTACTTTGAAATTTCTCTGATTTCAAGAGCGATGACTCCGCCGGGAGTTTCAACTTCAACAGCGTCGCCTACCTTGTGACCGAGAAGAGCTTTACCGATGGGAGATTCATCAGAAATTTTATTTTCGATAGGATCTGCCTGAGTAAAACCTACAATCTGATACTTAACTTCTTCATTGAATTCACGGTCAAAAACCTTGACATATGAACCGATATGAACTGTATCTGTACCGAGTGCTGATTCGTCGATAATTTTAACGTGCTGAAGAGTATACTCAAGTTCTGTGATCTGAGCTTCAAGTTTGCCCTGTTCAGACTTTGCTTCATCATATTCGCTGTTTTCGGAAAGGTCACCGAATGACTTTGCTTCCTTGATTTTTTCTGCAACTTCATTTCTTCTTGTTGTACGAAGATATTTAAGTTCTTCCTTAAGCTCGTCAACAGCAGCTTGGGTTAAAAGAAATTCATCTGCCATTTAATTACATCCTTTCAGATATATAAATCTTTACAATTACAAGATATTATAACTAAATTTTCATGCTGTGTCAAGTTATACATAAAAAATAATATTCTTATTCCTTTCGCATCCGCTGAGTTCTTCTTCCATTTCACATATAAGATCGGCAACCGTTCTTTTTTCGTTATCATAAAGAAAACTCCGACAAAAAGCATCTTCAAGGCTTTTATCGTGATTGAACTCATAGACAGCTCCCAGAAAATCAATATGGTTTATATCCTGAGGGCAAAGTGATTTAAGATAATGAAATCCGTCAACGGCAAAAGGTGTTATCTGTCTCTCTGCAGAAAACAGATACCCTGTTCCCGTATATTCAAAGTCGCCTGAAACATCAATTATAAATGTTTTCTCATCCGCCTGTGCAGGTTTATCCGTTACGGTTATTCCTGCACCGAACTGAGAATAAATATTTTTTATTTCCGCAAAATATCTGAATTCATTTTCCGTAACAACTGTTGTCTGTGCCGAAAACCGTGCAATTTTAGAAAGTCCCGAAGCACAGCTTCCGTCTGAATCATTCACTATACACCTGACTCTTATACCGGAAAGATACATTTCCTTTAAAATAACCCCTACGGTATTAAGCAGTAAAACATTTATAAAACCTTTCGGTTCAAAGCGTTTAACGGGTGAAAACTCGGGGAAGTCAAAACTTCTGTTCATAAGAACATTTTTACTGTGTTTCCCGATAAAATAAGAAACCTCATCCCAGTTCACACCTTTTTCCGAATCATACACATCAACTATATAGAACCTTTCCCCCGACCCGGTAAACACATCCCTTACATTTTTCACTGTCTTCCCTCTTCTGATTTTCCGTTTTCCGGATTCGGCTATATTCAGTATTACAAACATCATTTTCCTCCTCGGACATTCTGTCTGTAATATATATTGATATTATCCGTACTTTATAACAAAAAAATCAGCCCGTAAAAGGGCTGATAAAAACTTTGAATCAGCAGATTCTGAGAATAACCGCACCATTGGAATCAACGCTTATTTCAAAATCTTCCGCATTATATTTTTTTTCTTCCTTTGTCCACAGATCAACTGCAGTAAAACAGCCGTTTTCTGCAATACTTTCGGGCATTGTGAAACTCATTGCCGAATCAGTAAGATTAAAGAATGCAACAACTTTATTGCCGTCTTTATCATAACATGTCCAGACTGCTCTGTCTTTTTCAGAAACAAGAGGTCTGTTGCCTGTTGAGAACTGATTGATTTCAATTATCTCTTTATTTGTAAGCAGAGAAAGTGTGAACTCGTCATTATCGGGCATATGACCTCCGAACATGAGAGGTGAACGGAAAATTGCCCAGAGTGTCATAACAGTTATCTGATCTTCCTTGGTAAAGCGTGTATAACTGTCCTCATTCACATCACCTACACGCAGATGACCGAATGGCAGCATGTCACAATCGGGCCAGCAGCCTTCTGATGTAAACTTGTACCACATTTCACACTTACGGAACATTTCGTGAACTTTTTCTCTGATATCCCAGAAGTCACCTGTAAGACGCCACATATTTGCATTGACAGAAAGATGATGTGCATGTTCAATCATTGCAGGTCCGGGAGAAAGACTGAGCACCATAGGTCTGCCGCATTTATCCATGGCTTTTCTTATCATTTCAATTTCTTTTGCACCTGAATAAAGATCATTTGGGTGGCCCTCAGTGATGCAGATATCATCAACTTTTATAAAATCCACACCCCATGATGCATAAAGTTCAAACAGGGAATCGTAATATTCCTGAGCACCCTTTACACCGTCTTTAATACCGTACATATCTGTATTCCATGAGCAGACAGAGAACTGTTTTGCAATATCTCTTGCAGTAACACCGTCACACCTGATGGGAGTATTTCTGTGAACTGCCTGACGGGGAATGCCTCTCATCATATGAATACCGAACTTAAGTCCCATTGCATGAATTTTTTCTGCAATCACAGTAAAACCTTTACCGTCTGCTGCTGAAGGAAATCTTTCGGGAGCTGGAATAAGTCTTGAATACTCATCCATGTAAAGCTCTGCAAAATTATTGTAATGGCAGGAATGTGCATTAGGTTCACTCCACTGAATATCACACACAACATATTCCCAACCGTATTCCTTAAGATTATCACGCATATATTCGGCATTTGCCATAAGCTGTTCTTCATTCACACCTGCGCCAAAACAGTCCCAACTGTTCCATCCCATAGGCGGAGTTTTTGCAACATCATTTTTATTATACATTCTGTCAACCTCCGTTGATTAATTATGAATATTATAACATTTTTTCTGTTTTTGTCTACATTAAAAATAATTTTTTGTTACTTTATTTTTAAATTCCACTTGTTAAATCCTGACAGGTATGATAAAATTACTGTAAATATGTATATTGGAGAAAAAAATGAAGAATATCATAAAACTTCTTGCACTGACACTCGTAACACTTACGGTATTATCATTTTCATTCACAACTGTTTCCGCAGAAAACAACTCTCTTGCAGAAATATATAAAGACCACACAGAAAGAACCCTTATTGCATCAAGAAAAGGTGACTGGACAGCATATGCCGAAAATTCACTCGAAGCAATACATGCAGCCGAAAAATCAGGTGCTGATATAATCGAAATTGATGTACGCACAACAGCTGACGGTGTACTGATTCTTATGGAAGATGAAACTGTTACAAGAACATGTTACGGCTACGGAGAAAACACCGTTGTCTCCGAAATGACTTATGATGAAATAAAAAATCTCACACTTCTCAGCGGTCAGGGCGGTTACGGTACAAAAAACACAAATCTTACGGTTCCTGCACTTGAAGATATTTTCAAAGACAGAAAAATGTACTATCTTTCATCTTCAACAACAGAAACAAAGCAGAAAGCTCTGCTTATGCTCGATTTTGACTGGTCAATAAGAGACAAAATAGCAAATCTTGTTATTGAAAACAATATGCAGAATGAAGTTATTTTCTATATTGACGATGCAAAACCCGAAGAAATTCAGTCCTGGAAAGATTCAATCCCCTTTGAACCGATGATAATGACATATTTCAAAGGAAATGTCATTTTTGCGGCAACAGCAAATGCTAAAAACGATGCTGAAATTGCAGATGCGATTCATCTTGCAACAAAGAACCCTTACGGTGTGATTTTCGGAGAAACTGTTCAGAATACGGCAAAAGAATCAGGAATCCGCACAATGGCATCACCCTGTATTCCCGAAATATGCGGCAGTCAGGCTCAGGACACAGAAATCTGGTGGGATTACCTCATAAGTCACGGATTCAACGTGATTCTGACAGACAATGTCAGCGGACTTAAAGCATATCTTGAAGATTGCAGCGAAAAAGAAAGTGTATTTGAAGCTTATTTCAACAACAACATAAAAAACTACAGTCTTCCCGACTTTAATTCAGACAAATTCCTCGATTACAAACGAGCATACAACAATGCATACAGTTATGCGACAGATGTCTTAAGCGACAAAAGCAGTTCAAGAAGTGATATTCTTACTTCTGAATATGAACTGAAAAAAGCATATGACGACATAAATGCAAATTACGAAGAACTTGCAGAAGGCACTGCAGGCATGACTGTTACACCAGTAAGAATACTTCTTTGCATTGCCGCAGTTGCAGTTGTTGTCGTTGCCGAAGTATTTGTTTACAAAAAAAAGAGGAAAACAAACTAAAGGAGAATCCCTATGAACCACACATTATACATTTCTCTGACAGTTGCAGCTATCGTTATAGAAGCTGTATTCACACCGCTTTTTCTTCATTATCAGCGTCCCGGAATATGCCTGAAATCATTCATCTGCAAAATGATATGCGCATCCATGTTCCTCACTGTCGGTATTCTTTCATTAATTTACACTCAGAACACTTCAGAATTCGCAAAGTTCATGATTATCGGACTTTCGTCGTCATGGCTCGGTGATATGTTCCTTCACCTCAAACAGGGATGTAAAATCACATTCGGCATAGGATTTGTTTTCTTTGCTGCTGCACATGTACTTTATCTTATTGCATATTCAAAAGCAACAGCATTTTACTTCCCCGAAAGAAAATTCCTGTCAATTGCGGAAATACTCATTGTTATTGCAATTATCGTCTTTTTCTATTTTGTTTTCAAAGGCAAAGCCATGATCAACTATGCAAGTCCCGTAATAGCGGTATTTGTTATTTACGGACTGATACTTGCAACAATGTTTATAAAGGCTGTTGTTCTGGGTGCTCAGTACATAAGCTTAGGTAACCCTGTTTTCGGCGGACTGAGCCTTGCAATAGGCGGAACTCTTTTCTTCACATCAGACATGACACTTGTTGTTCTTATGACTAACGAAAAATGGAAAAAAAGCCACAGACTTAAAGATTACAATATCTGGTCATATTTTGTAGGACAGACACTTCTTGCACTTTCAATTCTCTTTATAGGACTTACATAAACATAAAACGGAGGAAAAATAAAAATGAGAGCAGTTATTTCAGTTATAGGTAAAGACACAGTCGGTATTCTTGCTTCAGTTTCAGCAAAATGTGCCGATTACAACATTAATATTCTTGACGTTACACAGTCAGTTCTTCAGGACATGTTCGTAATGGTTATGATGACAGATATTTCAGCAATAAATTGCGACTTTGCAAAATTCGTTGATGAAATGTCAGCACTCGGTAACGAAAAGAATCTTTCAATCAGAGCAATGCACGAAGATATCTTCAACGCTATGCACAATATTTGAGGTGACTGACATTGCTTAATACAAAAGATATTCTTGAAACCATTACCATGATTCAGGACGAGAATCTTGATATCCGTACTATAACAATGGGTATTTCACTTCTCGACTGTTGTCATTCAGACATTGACGTCTGCTGTGAAAAAATCTACAACAAAATCACTACATATGCAAAAGACCTTGTAAAAACAGGTGAACAGATTGAAAAGGAACTGGGTATTCCCATCATCAACAAGAGAATTTCTGTTACACCCGTTGCAATGGTTCTTGCAGCATGTGAAAATAAAGATGCAGTTAAAATTGCAATCACACTTGAAAAAGCTGCAGTAAAATGCGGAGTAAATTTCCTTGGCGGATTCTCTGCCCTTGTACAGAAAGGTTTTGCCCCCGGAGACAGAGAGCTTATTGAAGCTATCCCCGAAGCTCTTGCAGTAACTGAGCATGTATGTTCAAGTGTAAACATCGGTTCAACAAAAACAGGTATCAATATGGATGCCGTAAAGCTTATGGGTGAAACAGTCGTAAAAGCTGCAGAACGCACAAAGGATATGAACTGTATCGGACCTGCAAAGCTTGTTGTTTTCTGTAATGCTCCCGAAGATAATCCGTTCATGGCAGGTGCATTCCACGGTGCAGGCGAACCCGACTGCGTTATAAATGTCGGTGTTTCAGGCCCCGGTGTTGTAAGAGCAGCACTTGCAAAATCAAAAGATCTCGACCTTACTCAGGTTGCCGACCTTATCAAAAAGACTGCATTCAAAATCACAAGAATGGGTCAGCTTGTAGGTACAATTGCTTCTGAAAGACTCGGTGTGCCTTTCGGCATTGTAGACCTTTCACTTGCTCCCACACCTGCAGTCGGAGACTCAGTTGCACACATCCTTGAAGAAATCGGTCTTGAACAGTGCGGATGTCCCGGTACAACAGCAGCACTTGCAATGCTTAACGATGCTGTCAAAAAAGGTGGCGTAATGGCATCAAGCCATGTCGGAGGTCTCTCAGGTGCATTTATTCCCGTTTCGGAAGATGCAGGTATGATTGATGCCGCAAGAAGCGGTTGTCTCCGCCTTGAAAAACTTGAAGCAATGACAGCTGTCTGCTCCGTTGGTCTTGATATGATTGTTGTTCCCGGAGATACAACAGCAGCAACAATTTCAGCCATTATCGCAGACGAAGCAGCAATCGGCATGGTTAACTCAAAAACAACTGCTGTAAGAGTCATCCCTGCAATAGGCAAAAAAGAAGGCGAAGAACTTGAATTCGGAGGTCTTCTCGGTTCAGGCCCCATAATGCCTGTCAATACATATTCTCCTGCAAAATTCATTAACCGCGGCGGCAGAATCCCTGCTCCCATGCAGAGTCTTAAAAACTAAAAAACAACAAAGGCTGTAAAAAACAAAAGTTTTTTACAGCCTCTTTTTTAATAATTTTCTTTTATCATTGCGATTTCTCTTGCGTAACCGTCAATTTCATTGGGAGTTTCAAGATTTATAGGCAATCCGTCAATTGCGGGATGCTTTATAAATCTCATCAGAGCCTCAAAACCTATATGCCCTTCACCGATTTTTGCATGTCTGTCTTTATGTGCACCCATGGGATTCATACTGTCATTAAGATGTATTGCCTTAAGACGGTCAAGACCGATAATTCTGTCAAACTCCTCAAGTACCGCATCAGGTTCGGAAATTATATCGTACCCACCGTCGGAAACATGACATGTATCAAGACAGACACCGAGTTTATCACTGAGTTCGGTTCTGTCTATTATTGCTTTTATCTCTTCAAAGCTTCTGCCCACTTCACTGCCCTTGCCTGCCATTGTTTCAAGCAGAACAGTTGTGGTCATTTCGGGGAAAAGAACTCCGTTGAGCGTGCCTGAAATGAGTTCAATACCCTTTTCAACACCCTGTCCCACATGACTGCCGGGATGAAAATTATAATAATTTCCGGGGACGTATTCCATTCGCATAAGATCATCCTTGAATGTTTCAAACGCAAATTCACGCACTCTTTCCTCTGCCGCAGCAGCATTGAGAGTGTACGGAGCATGGGCAACGATTTTTCCGAACTGATGCTCATTTGCAAATTCGATATAAGCTTTCACATCATTTTCATCAATATCTTTTGCTTTTCCGCCACGGGGATTTCTTGTAAAGAACTGAAAAGTATTTGCACCGATTGAATGAGCCTGTTTTCCCATTGCGAGAAAACCTTTTGACGCTGACAGATGACAACCTATATATAACATAATTTTTCTCCTGATTATTAAATTCAATATTATCTTAACACAAATTTCAATATTTATTTTTCTTTATTGTAAAAATAAAGTCGTATAATTCCTATATAATAAAAAAAACATCATCGGGAGGCAATAATATGAAAACACTTGTTGTTTATTATTCTCGCAAAGGATACACCGAAGCAATTGCACTTAAAAAAGCGGCCGAACTTAAAGCAGATTTTCTGAATATTGAAACAATTGAAAATGTCAGCGGCTATAACGGAATCATAAACTGCCTCACTTCTGTACTCGGCAAAAAGGAAATGATACTTTTCCCCTATGACACAGATGTTTCTGCATACGACAAAGTTATAATCTGCACTCCCCTGTGGTTTTCAGAACCTGCATCTCCCGTAAAAACTTTCATGAAACGTGAAAAACACAATATTTCAGAAGCTGAATATATTTTTGTTCACGCATTACCTGATAATGCAAAAAAAGCTGCTGAATATTCAGACCGCGTTTTACGGCTTAAAAACAGCAGATACACAAGCATACAGACCGTTTTCGGAAAAATAAAAAAAGAAGAGGAATTCTGATATGTTTGATTTATTCGGCAAACCTGAAAATTTCTTTCCCGCAAAAGAAATTAAACTTCCCGATTTCTCGGACTTTGTCGCCTTTGATATTGAAACAACAGGACTTGACCGCACATCGGAAATCATTGAAATAGGTGCTGTCAGAGTTGTTAACGGAAAAATTACCGACAGTTTTCAGGAATTTGTAAACCCCGGAAAAAGACTGCCTTATGAAATCATTCAGATTACGGGCATTACAGATGATATGCTCAGAACGGCAGATGATATCACAAAAGTTCTTCCCCGTTTCAGAAAATTTGCAGGAAATAACATTCTTGTGGGACACAATGCAATTCAGTTTGACTGCAAAATAATGGGGCACTGGGCAAATACACATGAAATTATGATTGATAATGATATTTTTGACACATTGCGATTCATGCGGTACAGATGCGAACCATTCCCGGGACTTATGAACAACAGACTTTGTGTTGCATGCGACTATTTCGGCATAACTTCAGAAGTTTTTCACCGTGCCGATGCTGATGCTGAAGTCACCGCAAAGCTTTACCTTACATTACAACAAAAAGCTGTACTGAAAAAGAAATAGTCATATATACATAAAAGAGCAGTAAAACTTTTCGTTTTACCGCTCTTTATTTTATTTACTTCTTCTGAAAAGAGAGTTGATTTTTCTGAAATACTCTTTGTCAATATTATTGATTGTATCACTTGTTGTTCTGAAACGCCAGTTCTTTTCCGGAACACCGGGAATATTCATTCTTGCATCCGAACCGAAACCGCACATATCCTGAAAAGCAATAATCGCCGTGTTGGAAGCACTTCTCCATACACTTTCAATTATTTTACGGCAACTCTTTGAATAGTATCCGCCGTCGCCCCAGTTGTCACCCTCAAAACCTGTATAATCAAGTGCGAATCTGCGTTCATCTTCACTCGCTTCCCACAACCAGCCGAGAAGAGTATTATTATCATGTGTTCCCACATAATTGACACTGTTTTTCTCTGCATTATGAGGCATATGAGATGAATCACTTCCGGGATCAAATCCGAACTGAACAACTTTCATTCCTGGGAATCCGGTATCTTCAAGCAGTTTTACAACATCTTCACCGAAAACACCAAGATCCTCAGCAATAATGGGAGCATCGGGGAACTTTCTGAAAACCTTTTTAAAGAGTTTCATACCGGGTCCCTGTTTCCACTCACCTGTTTTTGCAGTTTCCGCATCAGCAGGAATTTCCCAATAGCTTGCAAATGCTCTGAAATGATCTATTCTGACAACATCATAAACCTTAAGTGCATTGCCGATTCTGCCGAGCCACCATTTATAACCGTCTTTTTCCATTGCCTCCCAGTTATAAATAGGATTGCCCCAGAGCTGACCGTCTTCACTGAAATAGTCGGGCGGAACACCTGCAACTTTTTCGGGCTTGAGCTTTTTATCATCAATAAGAAACAACGGCAGATCTGCCCACACATCAACACTGTCCATTGCAACGTAAATGGGCATATCACCAATGATTTTTATTCCCTTTGAATTTGCATAATCTTTCAGTTTTTTCCACTGCATAAAGAATACGTACTGACTGAATTTCCAGAATGCCGAACGTTCTGCATAATCATGTCTGTGGCGTCTTTTGAAAAGATCGTAACGTGCGAACTCTTCATCCCATTCCCACCATGCTTTAAAGTCATTTGCCTCTTTTACAGCCATAAAGTAAGAAAACTGTGTCAGCCACTTGTTTTCATTTTCGAACTCCTTGACTTTCTGTGCAAAATCCGCATCAATGCGTGAAAATGCTTTTTTCAGAAGAGCAAGTCTTGTTTTTTTTGCAAAATCAAAATCTGCTGTGTACGGCGAACCGTCATAAACATTTGATTTTACTTCATCTTCCGTACAAAGCCCCATTTCAACAAGACCTTCGGGATCTATAAAAAGAATATTACCTGCAAAAGCAGAAGCAGAACAATAAGGTGAATTTGCATCATCAATGGGATTAAACGGCAGAACCTGCCAGTATGAAAAATTCATTTCGGCAAGGGTATCTACAAATTTAAAACATTCCTTTCCGAAAACACCGACACCGTATTCAGACGGAATAGAACTGATGTGCATCAATACACCTGCACCGCGGTTTTTAAGCATTTAACCACCTCATAAAAAGAATAAGGCAATATTAACATATATCAAAGAAAAATACAAGCAATTTTGCATCATTTTTTACAAACAAAAACAGGAGCCGTAAAAAAACAACAGTTTCTTTCAGCTCCTGAGCATATTATTTTTTATTAAGCTGTTTATATATCTGATTTCCGTAAACAGCAGCACCCGTTACCAGCACTCCCTGTATTGCCGAAGTTACAGTCCAGTATCCCAGAGCCATGGCACCTAAAATACCAACAGGCAGAAGAATAAGAGGAATGTATTTATCGTTTATAAATTCCACATTCTTTATTATATGACCGATAATAATGAGTACGGGTATAAGTATCAACGCATTTTCCGTTATATAAGTCAGAATTTCCATAAAATCTCCTTTCAGCCGGCAAATACCGACAGTACAACCGAAACAAATCCCGAAGCGGCAGCACCGATAACAGCCCACAACAATTTATCATAAAACTGCACGGGACGGTTTTTGACTTTTTCCATTTCATTCTGTACTTTATTCAGTTCTTCTCGCATATGTTTCACTTCTACCACCATATCCGATACCGATTGAGTCAGTTTTTCAATTGAATCTATACGATGATGAGCTGATTTTACACTTGTCTCAGCAAAAACAAGACGTTCCCATAATTCTTTTTCTTCCATGCTACACAAGTCCCGAAGACTCTTCGAGAACTGCCTTTGCATCTGCCGCGGTAATAATACCGTCTTTGTTTTTATCTGCATTCAACGCAGACTGACCTGATGTTTTTTCCAGTCCCGAAGAAATTCTGAGTATTTTTCTTGCATCCGATGCGGTGACTTTACCGTCACCGTCCGCATCACCGTTAAGAAGTGAAATATAGCAGAAATTCATATCCACATCCGTTTTTATACCGTCAATTCTGCCTTTGCATGAATATTGCCAGATATCATATGTGCCCTTATATGTAACACTTTTGTTATATTGTGCAAGCCACTTTACTTTTGTGTCATACCACCTGTCGGTAAGATAGTTTGTAAACCAATTCTTGTTTGCATAAGTTCCGTACACATAACCGGCTTTTTCTATCTCCTGACAGAAAGATTTTGCAATTTCAAGTATTTTTGCTTTACCAAGTGATGCAATCTTTGATTCCTCAAGGTCGTAAAAAACAGGTAACGCAGGCACTTTGCCTTTAAGCAGTCTGAGAACATGCTTTGCCTCTGACTTTGCTTTTTCAACCGTTGTTGCATAACTGTATATATACACACCGTAAGGAATATGATATTTTTCACAGCCGCTGATGTTATTCTGCCACTGAACATCATCCTGATTTTTATAATCACTGCCGAATCCGCAACGGATTACGGCAAAATCAATTTTACCGCTGAGTTTTGCCCAGTCTATACGTCCCTGAGCATATGAGACATCGATTCCTGATGCCACTTTCTTTTCGCTCACACTATCCCTCCTTTACAATATTGTCGTATTCCTGCGGCGATATCACCCCCACAGCCAATAACTTATCCATATGGAATAATTTATAAAATCCCGACTTATAATAGTATTTTATTTTTTCAAACATCGGAATATACCTCCCCCGTAAGCACCTGATAAAGTAATGCTGCATTTTCTTTTTCAAGTTCTGCAATAAGATCATCCTTACTCTGCTCTGAGGCTTTTTCCTCTGAGAGATTTTTTGCTATCATCTGTTCAATTGCAGATGAATACTCTTCCTGAGTTATTTCAACAAGTATTTCATTTTCACAATCATCCTCAGACGAAATGTAAGCTGTTATTGTTTCATTTTCAATCTGTTTGTAATATTTCATCTTTACCCCCAGCAAAATATATCATATGTAACACCGCTTTTGAATGTTCCGTATGTACTGCTTGTTGTAAATCCGTCATTGTTTACGGAAAGACCGAGACTGCCGCCGAAAGTCAGAATTCTGCTTGCAGCCGAAGATGTAGCATTACACTTTGTTTCCAGTTTTTCATCCCATATAAAAGAGCACACTATCTGATGTGCAAGTGTTACGTCAGTATAAATAACAGCGGCAACCGTTTTGGGTTTAAAACCGATACCCGTAACTTTAATAACACCTGATGCAGCTGTTGTTGTGAAAGTTATGTGTTTGCTTTTTGTGTACCCCTGGGGTACATTAACATTGAGAATTTTACCGTTTGTTATATCTCTGCCGCTGATATTGGCTGTAATATCAATCGTTTCAGTGGGAAACACATACCCTGTTCTGACCTTATTTATCGCATCATCAAGCTCTGCTCCCGTATACGACATATAATATTCGCTCATGACAGCACCTCACTTATAAAATTATTTATAACATCACCCGGATACACACTCAGATATGAATCGTCATTTCCGTTTCCGAGCCGTTTTACAAGAACATAAGCTCCGGCTGAATCAATTACCTGTTGCTGCGCCGATGTAAAAAGCTGACAGCAGTCATTCCAGATTCCGTCTTCATTCATGACATAAACGCTTATACGGTATTCACCATCTGAAGAAAGTTCATCCGATTCAATATCAAAAGTGAATGTTCTTACAGGTGATGGCACATTAACAACACCGTTGACAACTGATGTATCATCCGAAAGCAGATCCAATCCTCGCCCCCTGCCGTACAATTCGCCTGTTTTTGTTGCCCTTACTTCATATGCCGTTACAAGAACATCGGAAGATACCGAAACTGTTGCCTTGAATTTTTTACTTATGACATTTCTGTCAACAGATACAGTAAGCATCCTATACACTCCAAGCGCCTGTCTGACCTTTTGCAAACAGTTTTATAAGTTTTACGCCGTCACCTTCAGAAGCCATTTCAAGATATTTACCTGAAATAATGCCTCCGTATTCCGTTCCGGCATCAAGCAGACCGTTTGATTTTGCCATTATATCTCTGCCGATGGGAATATCTGTACCGTCACTGTTCATCATAATTTCGGAATTTGACGGATCATTTACCGATGCATTGACGGAATTAACAACCATGACCTTTACATCTTCACACGGCCTGTCCACCATAAAAGTAAACACACCCCATGATTTTGTACCGATTTTTGAAATTCTGGACACATTGGAAACAGCCGTAACAGCAGGTACAATTACGTACAGACTTATTGTGTCGGAAGCAGTAACAGATTCGTTCCATACATCATCACGAACTTTTACATAAACTGTTTTTGTTTCACTTTCGCCTTCTGTGCAATCAGTAAGTACCACATTGACTGTTTCGGCATAATTCTGCCACACTGCATCCTCTTCAGTGCTTACGGGATTGCCCATATAGTCATTTATGTCACCCCAGATTTTCATTGAACAGTTGCTTGTATCGACTTCATTGCAGGAAACAGTCAGGACGGCTGATGTTGATGTTGTTTTATTATCATCACCGTTGATTTTTACCGTAACCCCTGACGGACCTGTTGTATCAAGTGTCAGATTAAAATAACTTGACATAAAATTATTCACTCTCCTGTGTATTTAAAACTATATAGAAATATGATTTATTTCTTTTTTCGCGATCGTATATCACCTTATTATCCTTTCTAATAATCTGTTTTATCTCAAGAGGATAATATTCTTTGCCTTTATGCAGAAACATCAGGATCCCTCCTCAATAAAATACAGGGATTTTTCTGTTTTTTCCGTTTCCGAAAGGCTGTTGAATTCTGCTCTTGTGCCGAACCACCAATCAGGAAGCATAAGCACCTGCGTACGCTCATCATCATATGTGACTGTAATGTAATTGTCCGTCTGAGAAATGCTCTTTATGCCTATTCCTCTGGGACCTGTCGGAAAAGTACATGCGGTAACGGACGGTGTATCAATACTTACACATGAACGGTTATTGCAATTATTCATTTTTCAAGCCTCCTGAGTACAAGCAGCTGATTCATCGGACGCAGACGCTCATCAAGAGCAGGAAGAATAACTGTTCTTACATTTTCTTCATTGAGCATACCGATTTCAAAAATATACTCTCCTGCAGGTATTTCGGGAGAAAAATTGAAAAACTGAGTTTCAGTTTCATAAAAACACACCTTTTCAAAAGGTTCCGAAGAACCTGAAATTATAATATAGTATCTGCAGTTTGAAGGAAGTTCATATTTTTCTCCGTTTTCCGTGTGACTGAGCACAAAATTGATGTCATTGTTTTCAGGAAAGATAAGTCTGTTCAGTATCAAGCCGCTTCCTCCTTTTTTCCGTTATTGTCTTTGTAGTAATTTTTGAGTTTTTCCGAAATTATTTTCATATCCCGGATCTGTTCATAAAGAAGTTCAAGATTTTTGCTCAAAGAATAAACTTCAAACAGATCTTTATCTCTTTTTGCAATTGCCCTTTTTCTGCGCACATTTTCAACGACTTTCTGCAAATCCTTTATTGCATCATCGTATTCAAGCGCAAGTTCATATAAAGATTTTTTCACGAAACAAGCTCCTTTCCGTCGATACATCTGATGATTTTAAAATGAAAATTCTCAGGTACGGGATTTCTTCCGTCAAGCAGCTCATCATACAGAATGACATATTTCATGCTGTTATAGATTTTTTGTTTTGCCCGTTCAGCAATTCTTCTTACGGCTTCACGGGAAAAACCGTAATGAAATGCGATCTGATTGAGAGAAAATCCTTCAAACCAATGCAGTTTTACAACAATTTTCTCAGAGTCACTCAGTTCATTGGTGATAACTGCTTCCAGAACATCTTTTTCGGCAAGCATTCCTGCCTCATAAAGACATTGAGCACAATCGTTTTCAACTTCATTTATTGTTGAAACGTCGGACAGTCTGTTCATTTGTATCATCTCCTTTTTCAGTCCTGTGCAAATGAGGAAGGCATTATTTTCAATTGCACAGGCAAATTAGAACATTTGTTCTCACCTGAACAAAGTATACAAACATCTGTTCGATATGTCAACAGCTTTACTGAAAATCACATCAAACTGTACATTCTGTCGGACATTATCAGTTACAGCAGTATACGAATGCATACGAGCGCATAAAAATTTCAGATTTTATCAGTTTATTAACATTCAGTTAATGTTTATATAAGATAATGTACACATATACGTATAAGAGGAGTGAAAGTCATGATAAACAAACTGGCGTCGTGGACTACACGACATCCGAAAACAGTTATTCTGTTTGCCCTTTTGTTATTGATTCCTTCTGTACTCGGCTTTCTTTTTACCCCGGTAAATTATGACATTCTTTCATACTTGCCCGACAGCCTTGACTCTGTTAAAGGTATTAACATACTTGATAAAGATTTCAACGAAGCATCAATGGGCATTATCGTTCTGAAAGATATGGAATGGAGCGAAATGAAAGACCTTGAGAACGGTATTTCTGAAATTGAAGGTGTAAAAACCGTACTGTGGATGGGTGCTCTTTCCGAATCTCCGATTCCGCTGTCAATGATGCCCGAATCGGTTTCATCAATGCTTTACAATACTGAAAGCAACAGCACTCTGATGATTGTGCAGTTCAGCACACCAGGTTCTTCCGCAGCAACCATTGAAGCGATAGAACAGATACAGGCTATACTTCCCGAACAATGTCTTATGAGCGGAACGGCGGCAATGACATACGACATGAAAGTCATGCTCATGGAACAGACACCTTTATTCGCAGGTATAGCAGTTGTTCTTGCACTTACTGCATTGGGTCTTACAATGGAATCATTCATTCTTCCCATTGTAATGCTCATATCCATCGGTATATCCATACTTTACAATATGGGTACAAACTTCATGTTCGGTCAGGTTTCGTTCATCACTCAGGCAATCGCTGCTATTCTTCAGCTTGCCGTTACAATGGACTACTCTATTTTCCTTATGGACAGATATATTGAGGAAAAACCGAAATACCGTACCCGTGAAACTGCAATGGCAAAAGCTATAACAAGCACATTTGCTTCTCTAGCGGGAAGTTCACTTACAACTGTTTTCGGCTTCCTTGCACTTTGCTTTATGAGTTTCACTCTCGGCATTGACCTTGGACTTGTTATGGCAAAGGGTGTTATTTTCGGCATTCTTACCGTTGTAATCGTCCTTCCTGCATTTCTGCTTATATTTGAAAATGCAATCAACAAGACAAAGCATAAGAGCCTTATTCCTCCCTTCGGCGGACTCAATAAAGTAACAATCAAACTGCGGAAATTGATTGCACTGATGTTTGTTATACTCATTATTCCTGCCTGGTACGGTCAGAACAATGTCGGCAAATACTACAACATGATGCAGGCAATGCCTGAAAACATGGAATCAATTGCTGCAATGGACGCTCTTAAAGAAGAGTTCAACATGGCAAGTATGAACATGGTTCTGATTGATGCAAATCTGTCTGACAATGCAAAAGCAGCACTTACCGATGAGTTATCTCAGGTAGAAGGTATTTCAATGGTAATGGGTCTGAGTTCTTCGCTCGGCTCCTCATTGTCTGCAAGTATTCTTCCTGATTCAATCTTATCCATGATGTCAGTAAACGGCAGAGAGCTTATGATGGTAAACTCAATATATTCACCGGCTACGGATGAATGTAACGCACAGCTTGAAGTGATAGATTCAATCATCAAGAAATATGATGCAAACGCTTATGTAACAGGTGAAGCTCCCATGTACAGAGACCTTGTAACCGTTACAGACCGTGACTTCATTATTACAAACATAATCTCAATTGCAGCTATTTTTGTACTGATTGCAATTATTTTCAAATCAATATCCGTTCCCCTTATACTTGTTCTTTCAATTGAATTTGCAATCTGGGTAAATATTGCAATTTCATTCCTGACGGGTGAAGAAATCTGTTTCATAACACCCACAATCATAAGCTGTGTTCAGCTTGGCGCAACAGTTGACTATGCAATTCTTCTTACCACAAGATTCAGAGAAGAACTCAGAAAGGGTACAGACAAAAAAACCGCAATGAAAATTGCAGCAGACTCATCACATCGTTCAATTTTCCAGAGTGCTCTTGTTTTCTTTGCAGCCACAATAGGTGTTTACCTTATCTGCGATATTGACATTGTCCGTTCAATATGTTCAATGCTTGCAAGAGGTGCCGTACTCAGTGCCCTTGTAATCATGATTTTCCTGACACCGCTTCTTGTTGTATGCGAAGGTTTCATAAACAAAACTTCTTACAAATGGCGTGAATTCAGCCATCCTACAGAATTCACACCCCCCATGATTGAAAACATGGAAAAGAAAGAAGAAAAAGAAAAGAAGAAACTCGATAAACAGGAAAAGAAACTCGAAAAAAAAGGTAAGAAAAACGATATCCCCGAAACCGTAACAGTAAAACCTGAAAAACCGATTTTTGTTCCGAAACCGTTTACTGACACAACGGAAGAAATAAAGATAAAACACGCAAACGTCAGACTTGCGTCTACAGGCATCAGTGCTCCGAAGAAAATAAGCACTCCTGCTGAAAACGAATCCGATGCAATAGCAGACAGCAAAAAAGGAGATGACACAGAATCATGAAAAAGTCATATACAGTAAAAAGAATCACAGCATTTTTATTGATACTTGTATTGCTTGTGCTGACTTCCTGTTCTGTTGAGACAGGCACTTCCGAATCCTCCACAGACAGAAATGACGAACCTGCTGTTTTTGATATATACAACGAAACAACAGACAACATCAAAAAAAGTGAAACAGTATATGTCAATATGGATGCAACAGGAAATGTAAAGAATATAACTGTTTCCGACTGGTTACATGCAGACAAAAGTTGTGTATATATAAACGATGTCACAACACTCAAAGATTTTGTAGCCACAAAGGGAAATGCATCATACATTTCTCCCGACGGTGCGGTAACATGGCAGGCTGAGTCTTCCGATATCTACTACGAAGGCACAGCAACAGACAACCTTCCCGTAACTGTAAACATCAGATATTTCCTTGATGAGCAGGAAATCACACCCGAAGAACTTGCAGGCAAAAGCGGCAGTTTCAGAATGGAAGTATCCATGGTCAACAATATTTCCGCACAGTTCAACATTGAAGGTAATACAGTTACTATGTACACTCCCATGGTTACAGTCGGAGGAATGATGCTTCCTTACGAAAACTTCTCAAATATTGAAGTTACAAACGGTATGTCTGTAGGCGGCGGAAGCTATGAAGCTGTTGTACTTGCAGGTGCTCCCGGACTCAACGAAAGTCTTAATCTTTCAGGTCTTGATGTTGCAGGCATGGAAAACATTTCAGTTCCTGATTCATTCACAATCAAGGCAACAGTAACTGATTTTTGCCTCAATGATGTTTACTTTGCAATTATCCCCTTGTCTTCACTCAATCTCAACATCGGTGTTCCCGAATCCGTTGAAGATGTAAAGAATGCACTCAGTGAAATTCAGAATGTCAAAAAACTTCTCGCTCAGGTCGACCCCAACGGTGTTCTTTCAGAATTCCTCTCAGACAGTGAGGCTATAAAAGAAATGCTCCGTGTTGTGGACAAAGGTCTTACTGTTTACAATGAGAATCAGAAGCTCATGTCGGTTATGTCAGAACAGCTTACACCTGAAAATATTGCACTTCTCACAGAATTCCTGAATTCTCTTGACACAGAAGAAATGAAGCCGATGCTTGATCTTTTGTCAAACGTTCCTTCACTTCAATCTACAATTGATTCACTTCTGAAACTTTCAACCGGTCTTGAAGAAGTAATGCCCCTTATTCAAAGTTTCTCTGTTGCTCTTGAAGATCCCGAAGTTGCAGCTTCCCTTGAAAACCTTCCCGAAACTCTTGACACTCTTACAGAACTGATGAATTATCTCAACGAAAACAAAGAGCTTCTTGATGTTATGACTGCACTTATGGAAACAGACAATATTGACAAGCTTTCTGATACAATTGATAAAATTTCAAAAGAAAGCAGTAATATGGGCACAACAGATGTTTCAGCCCTCTCCGAAGATGCAAAAGAATTGCTCCTGAGAGCTGAACAGTGGATGGCTTTTGATTACAAAATCTATACAAAAGCTCCCGACTATATGCAGACAAGCTGTATGTTCATCTGCAAAACAGACCCCATCAAAAAGTAAAAAAGCATACAAAAAAAGTGATTACTCGCTGAGTAATCACTTTTTTATATTATAAGTACATTCTGTTGTATCTCGGACTTATATCAAATGTTCCGTCAGGTTCCACATCTGTGATTGTAACGCCCTGAATCCAGCGTTCTTCACCCCAACCTGTCTTTTCTTCAAGAGTATATGTTTCATATCCGCAGCACTGACTGTACACAAGATAAATACCGTCATAAATTGCACAGAAATCATTTACATGATCGTGACCGCTGAATACAGCCTGAGTACTTCCCAGTTTCTTTATAAGAGAAAACATTCCGCTGTTTACGGCAGATGAACCGACTGACTCATACACACCGCCGTAAAGAATTTCACATTTATCAGTAAAACAGAACTTTCCGTTTTCGTCTGTACCGACTGCATTCTCATACTCCTTGAGAGGAATGTGCATATACATGAATGATTTTACATCACCGTACTGTGAAGAAAGTTCTTTGACCTTTTCTTCATACCAGTTCATCTGACTCTTTTTAAGATAATCGTAACAGCCCACATCTGCAGGAACATTCTGCTCTGCACGGTATTCATCAAGAATATCTCTGCCCGAATCGAACATAAAAAGTGTTTTAAGAACTTCGTTTTCGCTCTTTAAAATATTGATACAGTAATTGCACAGACCGAAAAGATCTTCTCTGCCCTGTCTTGCAAGACAATGGGGGAATGATGTCTGACATTTCATAAGCAGTTCTTTGAATCTGCCCTTTTCTTCACGTGCTTCGTGATTACCGAAAACAAATGCCCAGTAGACACCTGTTTCTTCCATAAACTGAGCAAATTCAACCGCATCAAGATGCTGATATTTACCAAGAATTATATCACCGGTAAGAATAACAAGGTCGGGAGTTGTTGCTTTTATATGTTTCATAAGCATGCCGATACATTTTTTGCGAAGCTCGGGATCATCTCCGAGATGCATATCGGTAGTGGACAGAATTCTGAATCCGTCATCTGTAATTTTTCCGTCAGAATCAGTTTTTGCAATTGTCACACTGTCTGCTGTTTCGGAAATAATTTTCACTTTTGATCCGACTTTTTCAACATTTACAGTCTTTGTAAATCTTGATTTTCCGAGAATACCACCCGTTACATCATAAGCCTTTCTGCCTGCCGCAAGCAATGCCTTGTCAAAATTTATTCTGAATTTTTCATATATTATATTCATAAAAAACACCTCTGTTTATTTTATACCTCTTCTGTTCTCCTTGAATCCGTCCATAATCTCGTGCATTTTTGCTTTGTACTGCTCTGAAATTTCAGGGTAGACGGGGGTACGGTTATAATTTTCCGCATAGTCGTCTGTAAGGATATGGAGCCAGTTCTTTCTGTTTTTATCCCAGAAAGCAGAGTTATCGTTCTGAATCTTTTCAAAATACTTGAATGTGATGTATTCGTTATCGAGAACATCGTATGTGTAATCGGGATAAAGCTCTTTGACCTCTGATGTGGGCATTGTGTACTGGATTGCCTTGAGTTTTTCTCTCTTCATATGAAGAATGGGATGCTCTGATGTGTGGATAACAGCATCATTCTTGAAAAGTGAGGTCATTGAGATACCGTCGATTGTTCTGTCGGTAGGAAGATAATTCTTCTGTCCGCCGTTTCCTGTGATTCCTGCAAGGTCAACGAGTGTGGGATAAAGGTCAACAAGGACTGCGGAATTGTTTCTTTCAGTTCCAATTTCACCGAGAGCACCGTCTGCATTGTCCCAGCGAATCATAAAGGGAACTTTCTGACCTCCCTCATATGCAAGATATTTACCGCCTCGAAGGTCTGCAACAGAGCCTTCAAGAGCAGGTCCGTTGTCACTTGTAAAGACGATAATTGTGTCTTCAAGAACACCGAGCTCTTCCATTGTACCAAAAAGCTGCCCGAGATAATAGTCAAATTCCGTTACACAGTCAACGTATGTACCCATACCTGAAGTACCGTCAAAATTATCACCTGCATAGACGGGTGCGTGAGGCCAGGGTGAAGCATAAAATGCGAAGAAGGGCTCGTCTGCCTGTGCTTTTTCTGTGATCCACGCTGTGATTTCATCGTGAATCCACTTTGTAGCCTGGCTCTGATCCTTAAGCTCGTCTGTGCCGTGTGCAATTGTCCATTCACCGTTTTCTTCAGTTACATGATAAAAAGGCTTCATGTCGTTTACATGATGGCTGCCATAGAAGTAATCAAAGCCCTGATTTGTGGGAAGATATTCACCGTAATCACCCAGATGCCACTTGCCGAATGCACCTGTTGAATAACCTGCCGCCTTGAATGTTTCTGCCATTGTTATTTCGTCACCGAGCATACCGTCTGCATTGTTACCCATTTCGATAGAATTGAAAATTCTTGTCTGTGCAAAGGGTGAAAGTGTGTCAACTGTGGGATAGATAACGTTATCTGCATAACCGCGGTAGGGGTATCTGCCTGTAAGAGCTGCAAAACGTGCAGGTGAGCAGACCGAATATGCAGAATAGAAATTTGTAAGATTAAGTCCGTTTTCACCGATTGAGTCGATGTTGGGAGTGTCATAGATTGCGCCGTTGAGGGAAACGTCACCGTAACCCAGGTCGTCCATCATAATAAAAAGCACATTGGGATTGTCCTTTGAAGCCTTGTCAACACCATTAAGATAGTCATCCTGACCGTCCCAAAGTCTTTCTGTGTTGGGCTTTGAACGGAGATTCATTGTAAGCACGAAAACAACGCTTGTACCCATAAGAAGAACACTCATCACACCTGATAGAGCCTTTTTCACGCCTTCCTTTGTAAAACTCTTCTTTGCAACAAAGAAAAGTCCCCAGAGTGAAAATGCAGAGGGAAGAACAAGAATAAGATTGCCGAGAAGTCTTGTGAAGAAATTACCTTCACCTGTCAGAAGAGGATGGTCAGCAGAACTGAAACCTGCAAGACCTGATGTGAATGCACCAAAACCTGCATCTGCGCCCCATATTATGTAATAAACAACAACGCCTATACTTACTGCAGCATAACCCAAAATCATAGGTGCATAAACTTTTTTCTTGACAATAAGACTCAGTGCAATCAATGCAGACATTATACAATTGAAGCCTACACAAACAACTGAAACAATATTAAGTCTTAAAATCCACAGAGCTAACATAAGTCCAAGACCGATAACCATAAAAATCAAAGGTAAAACCTTTTTTCCCGTGTCGAGAGTAATATTTTTTTTCATTGCAACCCCTCCTGAATATTCTGAATAAATTATATATTTATAATGTTTTATTGTCAATATGATTTAATTACAATAGGCATCATATTATTTTTTTTGCCGATCACACGAAATTTCCCCTTGACAGTTGAACAGCTGTTCAACTATAATATAAATATCAGTTGAATACTTGTTCAACTGTTCAAGACAAAGAGGTGAAAATATGAATATTCACAACCACAGCGAAATGTGTGAATGCGATTGTATTCATACAGATGCCGTTGCACATGTAAAAGAAGTCATGGAAGATACTGAGGTTCTTTATGCTGTTTCAGATTTCTTCAAAGTTATGAGCGACAGCACAAGAATGAGAATCATGGCAGCTCTCGATAATGAAGAGTTATGCGTCTGTGATTTATCGGAAGTACTCGGAATGACGAAATCCGCAGTTTCACATCAGCTTAAAGTTCTTAAAGATGCAAAACTGGTTAAATTCAGACGTGACGGAAAAAATGTTTATTATACACTTAAAGATAACCATGTAAAAACAATACTTGAAATGGGTATTGAACATATAAAGGAAAAGGAGTGATATACATGAAAATTAAAGCAAAACTTCATGATCTGTGCTGTGCAAACTGTGCCGCAAAAATTGAAGAAAAAATTTCAAAAACCGACGGTGTGGAAAGTGTAACAGTGAATTTTCTTACCGAAAAAATGATTCTTGTTGCAGATGATGAAAAAATTGAATACGTAAAAACTCAGGCAGAAAAAATTATACATAAAATTGAACCCGATGTGGAGATTGAGTATGTATAAAAAAAATCATGTTTTTCTTCTGACAGGTGCTGTTGTATTTGCAGTTGCACTCTTTATTCCCGAAGAAGCCGTTCTTTTAAGATTTTTCTTTTTTCTGAGTGCATATATGCTCAGCGGAGCTAAAGTTATTATCAGTGCATTCAAAGGAATTGCAAAAGGAAATATTTTCAACGAAAACACACTTATGGTTGCGGCATCAATCGGAGCTTTCTGTATAAAAGAATATCCTGAAGCAGTTTTTGTTGTTCTTTTTTACTCCGTTGGTGAAATATTTGAAAATTACGCAGTCAGAAAATCAAGAAAATCAATAAACGAAGTAATGAGTATCTGTCCGGACTATGCAAATGTGCTCTGTGACGGAAAAATAATCAAAACAGATCCGGATGATGTACAGCCGGGTGATATAATAATTGTCGGTGCAGGTGAAAAAGTGCCTCTCGACGGCATTGTTACCGATGGCGATTCTTTCATTGACACATCGGCACTCACGGGAGAATCCGTACCTGAAGAAGTCAGAAAAAATGATACAATCCTCAGCGGATGCATAAATCAGAAAGGTACACTCACCATAAGAGTTACAAAAACTTTTGAAGATTCCACAGTCAGCAGAATTCTTGAACTTGTGGAAACCGCATCTGCAAGAAAATCTTCATCCGAGAGGTTTATAACCAAATTCGCAAAGTATTACACACCCGTTGTTCTTGTCTGTGCAGTACTTCTTGCGGTAATTCCTCCCCTTTTTATAAAGGATGCTCTTTTCAGTGATTTTATTTACAGAGCGTTGTCTTTTCTTGTTGTATCATGTCCGTGTGCGCTGGTAATTTCCGTTCCTCTTGCTTTTTTCGGGGGTATCGGCGGTGCCGCAAGAAACGGTATTCTCATCAAGGGCGGCAATTATCTTGAGATTCTTTCAAAAACAGAAAATATAGTGTTTGACAAAACAGGTACTCTCACTAAAGGCATTTTTGCGGTTCAGGAAATCAACTGTACCAAATCAGAAAAAGATGAACTGCTTGAATATGCGGCTTATGCAGAAAATGTTTCATCACACCCCGCAGCCACAGCAATCCGTAACGCATACGGCAAAGAAATTGACATGAACAGAATTGGTGCATCAACCGAAATACCGGGATTCGGCACAGAAACCGTCGTTGACGGAAAAACTGTTCTTGCCGGTAATTTCAGACTTATGCAGATGAAAAATATCCACTGCCAAAAGGTCAGCGGTGCTACGGTTGTTTATGTGGCAACTGACAATGAATTCATAGGAAGCATTGTCATTTCCGATGAAATCAGAACAGATGCCTTTACCGTTATTGAAGCACTTAAAAAATCCGGAATCAGAAAGACATTCATGCTCACGGGGGACATTGAATCAACTGCTGTTGCAACAGCCGAAAAACTCGGTATAGATAAAGTTTACAGTGAACTTCTTCCGGCAGATAAAGTCAGCAGACTTGAAGAAATAATATCTGTTTCAAAAGGCAAAACGATATATGCAGGTGACGGAATAAACGACGCACCCGTTCTTGCAAGAGCAGATGCGGGAATTGCAATGGGCGCCCTCGGCTCAGATGCGGCAATAGAAGCTGCAGATATTGTTATAATGACAGATGAAATAAGCAAAATCAATACTGCAGTGAAACTTTCAAAAAAGACAATGCGTATCGCAAAACAGAACATTTTCTTATCAATTATAATTAAAACAGGAATACTGATTCTGTGTTCGTTCAATATTGTAGGTATGAGCGTTGCCGTCTTCGGTGATGTGGGCGTAATGATCCTTGCAGTGCTCAACTCTTTCCGTGCACTAAAAAAATAAAAAAATTCGGGATGTAAAAACTTTTGTTTTTACATCCCTGTTTTTATGTCTTATTTGAATGCCATGGAATTATTGAGAAGCATTGTACTGTAAATAAAAAGAACATCACAATTTTCAAAATCAATAAATGCACCGAGCATGGCAGGATTTACATATCGTATATCCGCCAGCGTAATTTTACTGTACCCCTGAACCAGAAGAGGGGCAAGACTGCTGCCGAAAGAATCCCTGAACATAACCAGTTCTCTTTCCGTTTCCGCAAAAGGATTTTCAATGGTTATAAGGGCATCCGAACCGGAAGTGAACATTTCATACGGATCTTTACCGAAAGCTTCTTCCATATCATATATATACTTTTCAACAGGCTTTCCGGTGTCATAGCTTGTTACAACACAACTGTCGAGCACATCATTTGTAAGATATTTTATAGTGTCGCTTGCAAACGGCAAAGCCGCCTGACCGTAATATACTCCGTAAAAAGGATTATCAAGAGTATTTACAGTATACTCAGTTTTCACATCTGCCCCCATGCTGCTGCCTATATGTCCGGCAACATCTGTTATATTTTCCTGCTTCCAATGTGTATCGGTATTGTAGTAATCATCAATTGACAACATGGGAAAAATATCCACATATGTCATATATGATGTTTTTTCTTTCATATATGAAACAAGCTCATCATAATCAAGTGCAAGATAACCGTTTTTCTCCGCAAGAAAATAGTTTTTATCGGGGACAACCGAAAAATACACATCAGAATTTTTGCCGTCGATATATTTTTCATAAATAAATGAAAATTTATCAGCAGAATTATCAAGCATATGGTAATTAAGAGGATACTCAAGTTTTGAAATATGCCCCTGTGCCGTATAGATATCATTGTTGTCTTTCTTGGCAAAAACGAATTTTTCACTTACGGCTTTTATGGATCTGAAAATATCACGAAGCGGAAACTGATCAAGGGTGTAATCCTCAAAATCCGCCATAAATTCACCTGAAAGAATACTCTCCTTTGTTATTTCGGGAAATGACGCAAGAACACGTCTTTCAGATTCCGAATATTCGTCCTCTGCCCCTGCAACGCACCAGACAGAAAAAACAACAATAAACAAGGCAAGTACAACGGTAAGAACAATATTTTTTGTTTTGTTTTTCATACTGTGCCTCCTCAGAATCTGAAATAAAGGAACGGATTGAACGAACCGTCAACAAGATATGCAGTAATCATAATAAGCAATATAACACAGGCAACCGGTTCAGCAATATTCATCACTTTATTACCCGTTTCTGCTGATTTTATCTTTTCAAAAACTTTCTTCGGCAGCGGTGTTGCCCCGATTATTGCAATAATAATCACAACAATATAACTTTTCAGATAATATACTGTTTCAGGAGAAACTGCAGGAAGAACAGAAAAACCGAACATTGCAGTCAGATCACCCAATGCACCTGAAATACCGTCCGCATTGAAAATAACAAAGCTGATAATCACAAGGAACATCACATAAACATGTGAAAAAATCTTTGATTTTTTCAGTTTTTCAAGCAGGAATGTCTTTTCAATAAGAAGAAGCACTGCAAAGTAAAGTCCCCACACGGGAAAATTCCACTCTGCACCGTGCCAGAAACCTGTAAGAAGCCACACTGCAAGAATATTGAGAAACTGTCTCGGTTTTGAAACTCTGTTGCCACCGAGAGGAATATACACATAATCCCTGAACCATGAACTGAGTGAAATGTGCCAGCGTCTCCAGAATTCTGTAACACTTCTTGAAATGTACGGGTAATTGAAATTTTCTATAAAATCAAATCCCATGATTTTACCAAGACCGATTGCCATATCACTGTATCCTGAAAAATCAAAATAGATATGCAGTGTGAATGAAACTGCATAAATCCAGAAAAACAATGTAGATTTATCACCCGAAGAACGGAAAATATCACACAGTTCACCCAAAGCATTTGCAATGAGTACTTTTTTTGAAAGACCTGCAATAAAACGTCTTATTCCCGATGCAGTTTTTTCAAAAGTATGGGTTCTGTTTTCAAGCTGCAGAGCAACATCCGAATATCTTACAATGGGACCTGCAATAAGCTGTGGAAACAACGAAATGTACGCTGCAAGTGTCACGGGATTTTTTTGTGCAGGAGTGTCACCTCTGTAAACATCTATGGTATAGCTCAAAAGCTGGAATGTATAAAATGAAATACCTATAGGAAGTGCAATTCTCAGAAGCGGAACAGAAAGTCCCGTAACTGCATTGAAATTCTCAATAAAGAAATCCGAATATTTGAAATATCCCAGTGCACCAATACTGAAAAGAACAGAAAAAACAAGAAAAACTTTTGAAGCTTTTTTTCCTCTGAATTTTTCAATCAGCAGACCTAAAATGTAGCCCACCGTAATTGAAACAATCATAAGAATAACATACTTCGGCTCTCCCCATGCATAGAAAAACAGGCTGGAGATAAGAATTACGCTGTTCTTGAGTTTTTTCGGCGCAACAGCATATAAAATCAATACTGCAGGAAGAAAATAGTATAAAAACGGAATGCTTGAAAATAACACTATATCACTCCTGTAAATCAGAATTTGTCGGGATGATTTTAATTAAACAATCGTAGGGGCTGCCATTGGCAGTCCGTATGGAAACACTTTCTGTAACGGACGCCCGATGGGCGCCCCTACGTTGTAACTTTTAATTTAACGTCACTGACAAATTATTGTTTGCAAAATCAAAAAATCATAATCCACCCTAAGATGAATTATGATTTTTATTCAACTTAATTATTCAATTATGCTTCAAATGATGCGGGAGCCATTACGAAGAAAACAAAATTGCCTTCTGCAACTGCAACCATTTCGTCTGCCTGTGTGCAGATGTTCCATCTGAGGTTTGCATTGTCCTCAAGACCCTTTACAAATGCATCAGCGTCAGCACCGTCAGCAAGTGAAAAAACATAGCCTACAAAAGGAATTGTGCCGATCATGGGAGCGAACATAACGCCTGCTTCAAAGCCTTTTACTTCGTAGTTATCAAAGCCTGTAAGGAAACCTTCTTCAACGGGCATTGTTGCGGGACCGATAGCAGCAACTGCAGCGCTTGCAGCGAGCTTGTCAGCAATAGCCTGAGCATCTGTTTCTGTAGCAGCAAGAGCCTTGAATTCAGCAGCAAGAGCCTGAGCAACTGTGTCGCCTGCAACTGTAGCTTCTGATGTTTCTTCAACCATGTCCTGAACTTCAGCTTCTGTTGTGTTTTCTTCTGTAACAGGAGCCTTTGAGCATGCTGCAAGAGCAAGAACCATTACGAGTGCCATGAGAATTGCGATAAGTTTTTTCATTGTTTTGTTCTCCTTTTAGGAATTTTTTTATTTTTAATGTTTTACATTAACAAAGTTATTTAAGCTTCCATGCAAGATCTTTAAGGAAAAGTTCTTCTTCAAGCTTTTCGGGAGTTGAGTCCTTTGTGATGTGGACAAATTCAATATCCATCATTCTTGCCCAGTCACGCATTTGTTCAGCAGAAACGTCATAGCTGAGTACTGTATGATGTGCACCGCCTGCGATAATCCAGCATTCAACACCTGTTGCAAGATCAGGCATAGCTTTCCACATTACACGTGCAACGGGAAGGTTGGGCATGGGCATAATGGGTTTAACGCATTCGATATCCTGACAGATAAGACGGAGTCTGCCACCCATATCAATAAGGCTTACAACGATAGCCTGTCCTGCTTTACCTTCAAAAACAAGTCTTGCAGGATCTTTTTCGTTCATGCCGATACCGAGGTGATGTGTTTCAATTCTGGGTTTACCTTCTGCAAGTGAGGGACAAACTTCGAGCATATGAGCACCGAGAGAATATTCCTGACCGTCTGCAAGGTGATATGTGTAATCTTCCATAAATGCGGAAGCACCGTTACCGTTTTCACCCATAGCTTTCATAATTGCTGTAAGCGCTGAAACTTTCCAGTCACCCTCGCCGCCGTAGCCGTAACCCTGTGCCATAAG
>JAZOUN010000052.1:0-3141 GCA_045658165.1 Acutalibacteraceae bacterium | reverse complement strand
CGAAAAGGGACTTGCAGCACCCGGTGACTGCATCATCGGTGCCGACTCTCATACTTGTACATATGGCGCTCTCGGTGCTTTTTCAACAGGTATCGGCTCAACTGATATGGCGGCAGGTATGGCTACAGGTAAGGCTTGGTTCAAAGTTCCCTCAGCTATCAAGTTCACTCTTACAGGTGCTCTCAATAAGGGGGTTTCAGGTAAGGACGTAATTCTTCATATCATCGGTATGATAGGTGTTGACGGTGCTCTTTATCGTTCAATGGAATTTACAGGCGAAGGTCTTCACTCACTTTCAATGGACGACAGACTTGCAATGGCTAATATGGCTATTGAAGCAGGTGCAAAGAACGGCATATTTGAAGTTGACGACAAGACTCTTGAATACGTAAACGGCAGAGTAAACCGTGAATTTACTGTTTACAAGGCAGACGAAGACGCAGTTTACGATGAAGAATATGTAATCAATCTTTCAGAAATCGTTTCAACTGTTGCTTGTCCCCACCTTCCCGAAAACACAAAGCCCGCATCAGAGCTTACAGACATCGTTCCCGATCAGGTTGTTATCGGTTCATGTACAAACGGCAGAATCTCAGATATGGAAGCAGCCGCAAACATCCTTAAAGGCAGAAAAGTTGCAAAGGATATCAGAGTTATCGTTATCCCCGCAACACAGACAGTTTATAAAGAATGCATCAAGCGCGGATATATGGATATTTTCATTGACGCAGGCTGTGCAGTTTCAACTCCCACCTGCGGTCCCTGTCTCGGCGGTTACATGGGTATCCTTGCTGATGACGAAATCGCAGTCGCAACAACAAACCGTAACTTCGTAGGCAGAATGGGTGCCAAATCTTCAAAGATTTATCTTGCAAGCCCCGAAGTTGCAGCCGCAACAGCAGTGGCAGGACATATTGTTGACCCGAAAGAGTATATTTAATGAGTAATGAGAAATGAGTAGTGATTAATGTCGGAAGTCGCAAGCGACTTGATTATAAATGGGTCAAAGGGCACAGCCCTTTCCTCCATTACTCATTACTAATTACTAATTATTAATTTTACAATCGTTAAGAAAGGACAATCCCTATGAACGTTAAAGGTTTTACACATAAATACGGCGATAACGTTGATACAGACGTTATCATCCCTGCAAGATATCTCAATACTGCAAATCACAAGGAGCTTGCTGCTCACTGTATGGAAGATATTGATACAGAATTCGTAAACAAGGTAAAAGACGGCGATATCATGGTCGGAGGTGCAAACTTCGGTTGCGGTTCATCACGTGAACATGCTCCCATCGCTATCAAGGAATCAGGTATTTCCTGTGTTATCGCTTCAACTTTTGCACGAATTTTCTACAGAAATGCTATCAATATCGGTCTTGCAATTCTTGAATGCCCCGAAGCGAGCGAAAAAATCGCTGCAGGTGACGAAGTTGCAGTTGACTTTGATACAGGTGTTATAACAAACATCACAAAGAGCGAGGAATACAAGGCACAGCCTTTCCCCGAATTCATAAAAGAGATCATCGCATCAAACGGTCTTCTCAATTCACTCAAGTGAGGGTAAAATTATGAAAAAAGTTATTACAGTTCTCAAAGGTGACGGAATCGGTCCCGAAATTGTTGACGAAGCTCTCAAGGTGCTCGGCAAAGTAGGGGAGAAGTTCGGTCACGAATTTGAATACAAATATGTTGATATAGGCGGATGCTCAATCGATAAGTACGGTGTACCCATCACAGATGAAGGTATGGCAGAATGCAAAAACTGCGACAGTGTTCTTCTCGGTGCTGTAGGCGGTCCCAAATGGGATAACTGTCCTCCCGCAATCCGTCCCGAAAAGGCTCTTCTCGCAGTAAGAAGTGAACTCGGTCTTTTCGCAAACCTTCGTCCCACAAAGCTCTTCCCCCAGCTTGCAGATGCATCACCTCTCAAGCCCTCAATCATCGGTGACGGTATTGACCTTCTCATCGTAAGAGAGCTTACTGGCGGTATCTACTTCGGTAAGAGAACTACAGGCGAAGAAAACGGTCAGAAATTTGCTGCAGATGAGCTTAAATATTCAGAATATGAAGTTGAAAGAATCGGCAGAGTTGCATTTGAATCTGCAAGAAAGAGAAGAGGCAAGGTTTCTTCTGTTGACAAGGCAAACGTTCTTGATTCTTCAAGACTCTGGAGAAGTGTTATGCACCGTCTTGCTGAAGAATATTCAGATGTTGAATACGAAGATATCCTCGTTGACAACACAGCAATGCAGCTTATCAGAAACCCCGGCAGATTCGACGTTGCAGTTACAGAGAATATGTTCGGTGATATCCTTTCAGACGAAGCAAGTATGCTCACAGGTTCAATCGGTATGATGCCTTCAGCTTCACTTTCAGAAGGCACACTGGGTATGTATGAACCCATTCACGGCTCTGCACCCGACATCGCAGGAATGGACATTGCAAACCCCCTTGGCACAATTCTTTCAGCTGCAATGATGCTCCGTTATTCATTCGATATGATCGATGAAGCAGATGCAATCGAAAACGCAGTTAACAAGGTGCTTGATGACGGTTTCAGAACAGGCGATATCATGCAGGAAGGCATGACACAGGTCGGCTGTAAGAAAATGGGTGACCTTGTGGCAGAACGTATCTGATTCGTAATGCTTACTGCTTAATTTTTCAAGATTTGTTAACAAAAAAACTTGATATTTATTGAATTATATATTATAATATTATTTAATTTTTTAATTCTCAATGCTGATTCTGCAGTAAAATAATTACGGATTATGAATTACGCATTACGGATTATATTTGTGTGGTGAAATAATGAAATTATCAGGTGCTGAAATACTTGTCAGAACATTGATAGAACAACAGGTCGATGTTGTTTTCGGTTATCCCGGCGGACAGGTTATCCACATCTATGACAGATTATATGAGCATCAGGATGAACTCAAACACATTCTTGTTGCTCACGAGCAGGGGGCATCCCATGCGGCAGACGGTTATGCAAGATCAACCGGCAAAGTCGGTGTCTGCATCGCAACATCAGGTCCAGGTGCAACAAACCTTGTAACAGGTATCGCAACTGCTTACCTTGATTCTGTTCCCATGGTTGCCATCACAGGTAACGTTTCAAACGATCTTA
>JAZOUN010000051.1:0-41389 GCA_045658165.1 Acutalibacteraceae bacterium | reverse complement strand
TTCTCCGCCGAAAACATCTGCAACTTCACTGATTGTAAGAAATGCGTTCGGATCAATCATATGAACAATATCTTTCATCTTTGAAATCTGAAATCTGTTTACAACAAAGTATATAACAGTTTTCTCTTTATTTGAAAAACCGCCTTTTGCGGGGATATTTGTTGTGCCCTGTTCAAATGCGGCAGAAAGCACGGCACTGACCTCAGCAGGCTTTTCCGTTACAATCATAACACCTTTTGAACGGTCGAAACCTTCAACAATAAAGTCAACAGTCTTGAGCGCTGCGGCATAAGTAACGATTGAATAAAGAGGGAGAATCCAGCTTTGTATCACAAATCCGCATATGATGTAAAGAATTACATTGTAAATCATGCAGAATGTACCGACGGTTATGTTGAGTTTTTTTGCAAAAATAACTGCCATAACTTCAATGCCGTCAATTGCACCGCCGAAACGGATTGTAAGACCGCTGCCTACACCCGAGATAAGACCGCCAAAAATTGCACATAACAGAAGGTCATTTCCTGCAAGAGGAGAAGCAATGCTTACGTCGATGGGCAGAATATCAGTTATGAGCCATGCGCCAAGAGAGTAGATTGCAACGGCATACAGTGAGTATAAGGTGAAAGGTAAACCTTGCTTTTTATAACCTACGATGAACAGAGGTACGTTGAGTACAATCAGAAATACGGAAAGAGACATCCATTCAGGAGTAATCTGTGATAACAGCATCGAGGTGCCTGAAATTCCGCTGTCGTAAAGTTTTACAGGCGACAGAAACAATGTTATGCCGAATGCATTGATAAAACCTGCAACGGTCAGCACGATAAAATTTATCCACCTGATTTTTTTGAGTTCTTTTGAAATTTTGTCCTTAAGCATTTATTACTCCTTGTCAAGCAGGAATTCAATACTTTCTGTGCTTATGAAGTGCACGGGAGTTATTCCCAGTTGTTCAAGCGGTGCAAGATTGCTGAGATTGTCATCAATCATGTAAATTTCATCGTATTCCTTATTCATCTGCTTAACGCAGTATCTGTAAATTTCGGGATCGGGTTTTGCAAGTTTTATGACGCTTGAAATAAACACTTTGTCAAACAACGGATTAAGATTGTATTCTTCAAACAGTCTTTCAACAAAACCTGTAAGTGCGTTGGAAAGAAGAATTACATCTGCATTTTTGCCCAGTTCTTTTATCATCGGGATAATGTCTTCGTTAAGGGAAATGAGGCTGTCCCATTCCTCGCGGATATCTTTTTCAGGAATTCCGAGTTCATCTGCCATATTTCTGAAAAGTTCTTCCGAAGTAACTGTTCCGAGGTCTGCAGGAACAAAGTATTTTTCTTTAAGGACTGCAGCTGTTTCGGGTTCGAAATGGTTATTGAAGAATCTGGGGGCAATTTCTCTGAAAACTACTCCGAAACAATCAAAAATAATAAGTCTGTTTTTCATATGTGTATCACCGTCATGTTGTATTTTTTTAATTGAATTATATCAAAATTTCTTAAGATTGTCAATTTTCCTCACCGGAAATACAGTGTTTTATTATAGGTTTATTTGTTTAGAAAAATCGGCAAATAACAACATTATTTTTGTATGTTTTACAATTGACAATAATTTTTGCGTGTAATATAATATATACAGACTTTACATAACTGACGGATTTTGCGGAGCACCGCAATGGAGTGTAAAGATATAAGCCGACCGTCTGGGCAAATTAGTTTTATTTTATAAAACTGATTTGTCCTTTTTTAGCTCCTTCGGGCAAATCACAAATTATTGGAGGTAAAATAATATGGAACACAAAAACTGGAACGGTTTCAAAGGCGAATTATGGAAAAACGAAATAAATGTCCGTGATTTTATCCAGGCAAACTATGAGGAATATACCGGTGACGAAAGCTTTCTTGCAGGTGCAACAGAAAGAACAGAAAATCTTATGAAAAACATTCAGGGGCTTTTTGCTCTTGAAAGACAGTTCGGCGGAGTTCTTGAAATAGACACTGCAACTGTATCTTCACTTACAAGTTTTTCTCCCGGATATATAGATAAAGAAAATGAAATTATTGTAGGTATGCAGACAAACAGACCTCTCAAGAGAGGAGTATGTCCTTTCGGCGGAATCAGAATGGCTCGTCAGGCATGTTCAGCATACGGCTATAAGCTCAGCGATAAGATTGAGGAAGAATTCCACTACAGAACAACACACAACGACGGTGTTTTCAGAGCTTATACCGATGAAATGAGAAAAGCCCGTAAATGCCATGTAATCACAGGTCTTCCCGATGCATACGGAAGAGGCAGAATTATCGGAGACTACAGAAGAGTTGCTCTTTACGGTGTTGACAGACTTATTGAAGAAAAGAAAAAAGATAAAGATGCTCTTGCAGACGCAACATTTGATACCGATAAGATAAAGCTCAATGAAGAACTCTATCAGCAGATTTCTTTCCTCGGTAAACTCAAAGAAATGGCTCAGATGTACGGTTTTGACATCAGCGGACCTGCGGAAAATGCAAGAGAAGCTATTCAGTGGACTTATTTTGCATATCTCGGTGCTATCAAAGAACAGAACGGTGCGGCAATGTCTCTGGGCAGAGTTAGTACATTCTTTGATATTTATATTCAGAGAGATATGGCAAACGGTATTCTCACAGAAACAGATGCGCAGGAGCTTATGGATGATTTTGTTATGAAACTGCGTATCGCAAGACATCTTCGTACTCCCGAATACAATGAACTTTTCGGCGGAGATCCCATGTGGATAACCGAAGCTGTAGGAGGTATGGGTGAAGACGGCAGAACTCTTGTTACAAAGAACTGTTTCCGTATGCTCAACACACTTTATACACTCGGTTCATCTCCCGAACCCAATCTTACAATTCTCTGGTCAACATCTCTTCCCGAGAATTTCAAGCGTTTCTGTGCAAAAGTTTCTGCAGATACAGACTCGATCCAGTATGAGAATGACGATGTTATGCGTCCTCATTACGGTGATGACTATGCAATTGCATGCTGTGTTTCCGCAATGAAACTCGGCAAACAGATGCAGTTCTTCGGTGCAAGATGTAACCTTGCAAAACTTCTTCTCATTGCAATCAACGGCGGTTACGATACCACAAGCGGTATGAATATCGGACCTCAGATGCCTGTTATGGAAGGTAATAAACTTGATTTTGATGCAGTTATGGAGCGTTATGATATTTATATTCAGTGGCTCAGCCGTCTTTATGTTAATACAATGAACGTTATTCATTATATGCATGATAAATATTGTTATGAAAAGACACAGATGGCTCTTCATGACACTGATGTTGAAAGACTTATGGCATTCGGTATTGCAGGTCTTTCTGTTGTTGCTGACTCACTGAGTGCAATTAAATTTGCAGATGTTCAGGTTGTAAGAGACAGCAACGGATATATCGTTGATTTCAACACAAACGGTGATTTCCCCACTTACGGTAACGATGACGACAGAGTTGACCTTATTGCAAAGGATATGACACACCGTTTTATCACAGAGCTTCGTAAAACTCCTGCTTACAGAAATGCTGTTCATACTCTTTCTGTTCTTACTATCACATCTAATGTTATGTACGGTAAGAATACTGGTGCTACTCCCGACGGAAGAAAAGCATCTGCTCCTTTTGCTCCCGGTGCAAACCCCATGCACAACAGAGAAAAGAACGGTGCTCTCGCATCTCTTAATTCTGTTGCAAAAATCAGCTACGATGACTGCCGTGACGGTGTTTCAAATACATTCTCAATCACTCCCGAAGCACTCGGCAAAACTGAGGATGACAGAATTTCCAATCTTGTAACAATACTTGACGGTTATTTCTCAAAGAAAGCTCATCACATAAATGTAAATGTGCTTAACCGTGAAACACTTATGGATGCATATGAAAATCCTGAAAAGTATCCGAACCTTACAATCCGTGTTTCAGGTTATGCAGTTAACTTCAATAAACTTTCAAGAGAACAGCAGAGAGAAGTTATCAGCCGTACATTCCACGAATCAGTATGAGTATCGGAAGAGTACATTCAATACAGAGTCTCGGCACGGTAGACGGTCCCGGTGTCAGATTTGTTGTGTTTATGCAGGGCTGTTGTCTCAGATGTAAGTGTTGCCATAACCCTGATACATGGAGGACGGATGCAGGCAATGAATACACTCCGGAAGAAATGATTCAGAAAGTTGTCAGATATCGTGAATACTTTGCAAAAGAGGGCGGTATTACCGTTTCCGGCGGTGAACCTCTTCTTCAGCCTGAGTTTGTGCGTGAATTGTTTGAACTTTGCAGACAAAACGGCATAAACACATGTCTTGATACATCAGGCTGTATAATGAATGATGAGATAAAGGAACTTCTGAAATATACCGACCGTGTTCTTCTTGACTGGAAATTCACCGATGATGAATCATATCGTGAAAATGCAGGATGCAGCATTCATTGTGTTGATGAATTTCTTTCATATCTGAATGATGCAGAGATTCCCGTTACGCTTCGTCAGGTAATCATTCCCACGGTAAACGACTCTGTGGAAAATGCAGAAAAACTCAGACTTGTAAAAGAGAAGTATACATGTGCAGATAAAATTGAGCTTCTGCCCTTCAGAAAGATATGTCAGCCCAAGTATGACAATATGGGTATAGAGTTTCCTTTCGGTTCTCTGCCCGAACCTGATAAGGAGCTTATGCAAAAACTTAATTCTGTTGTAAATTCAGCAGATTGATAAAATGAATAACTGACGGTATCAATATTTTGTACCGTCAGTTTTTTTACATAAAACAATAATAAATCAGACCGTAAACAGAAGCGGCACCGCAGCCGTAGACAATAACCGGACCTGCAATGGTGAACATTTTTGCACCTGTTCCGTAAATTTTTCCGTCTGTGGTGTATTCAAGTCCTGATGAGACAACGGCATTCGCAAAACCTGTTATCGGCACAAGTGTACCAGCACCGGCATGTTTTGCTATTTTGTCAAAAACACCGATTCCCGTAAGTATTGCGGCAATAACAATAAGCGAAACGGGAATAAGCATTTTTACTGTTTCTTCACTGATTCCGATTTTTGTGTAAACCATGTTGAAAACCTCACCGAGAGTGCAGATTGCTCCGCCTGAAACAAATGCAAGTGCCGAATTTTTCAGTTTCGGAGAAGAAGGGGAGGCTTTTTTTGTCATAAGGTCGTAATCTTTGTCTTTTGAAGGCATATGAACATCTCCTTTTTCTTTAGTTTTGCCCCGATATAAGGTTATATTCGGAAAAACACGGATCATTGCTTTTTGTTTGTAGATGTTGCTTAAAAAGTTGTGTATATTTTGTATAAAACGGAAAAAAGACGGAAAATTGAAAAAAGTACTTTACAACTTTAGCTTGATAAAGTATAATATTGCCGTTAAAAGCACTCTGTGCTTATCGAAAGGAGATAATACCATGAAAAAAATTATCGCATTACTTATGGCTGCAATGCTTGTATTTGCATTCGCAGGTTGTACACCCGAAACTGTAAATGAAGAAGTATCAACAAACGAAGCTGCTCCCGAAGCAGAAGCTGCAACACAGAAGCTTGACCTTGAAGTAGAAGCTATTACAGGTCTTGATTCTCTCGGTGCTGATTCTGATCTTGCAAAGATCATTGCAAACGGCAAGATCGTTGTTGGTATCACAGATTACGCTCCCATGGATTACAAAGATCCCGGCAGCGACGAATGGACAGGTTTTGATGCTGAATTTGCTGAAGCATTCGCAAAGGCAATCGGTGTAGAAGTTGAATTCATCGAAATCGACTGGGATAACAAGTTCTTTGAACTTGAATCAAACAAGATTGACTGTATCTGGAACGGTATGACAATCACAGACGAAGTTAAGCTCAACACAAGCTGTTCAGATGCTTATGTAAAGAACGCTCAGGTTGTTGTTATGGCTGCTGATAAGGTTGCTGATTATGCAGACGCAGCTTCAATGGCAGACCTTGCATTCGCTGTTGAATCAGGTTCAGCAGGTGAAGCAGCTGCTAAGGATAACGATTACAACTACACATCAGTTCTTACTCAGGCAGATGCTCTTATGGAAGTTCAGGCAGGTACAGCTGATGCATGTATCATCGATATCACAATGGCAAATGCTATGACAGGTGCAGGCACAAGCTATGCAACACTTGCATCAGGTCTTGAACTCACAAGTGAAGAATACGGTGTAGGCTTCAGAAAGGGTTCAGATGTAACTGCAGTATTCAATCAGTTCATGAAAGATGCAAAGGCTAATGTTCTTGAACCTCTTGCAGCTAAGTACGAACTTACTCTTGCATTCTGATTAAAATTCGATTAAAGCTTGAGGCAGAGAGAAATTTCTGCCTCGGTTTTTTGTGTAAAGGATTTAAAATATGGAAACATTTCTTAATGTTACGCTTGACCTGTTATCCGGTTTCGGTACAACGCTCAAGCTTTTTGCACTGACACTGCTGTTTTCATTGCCGTTAGGTCTGATTTTCAGCTTTTTTTCCATGAGTAAATTCAAGCCTCTCAGTGCTGCCATGAAGCTTCTTATATGGGTTATAAGAGGTACACCTCTTATGCTGCAGATAATAGTTGTGTTCTACGGTCCCGGACTGATTTTCGGTCTTGAAGGTCTTGACAGATTCCCGGCAGTGCTTATTGCTTTTGTTCTTAACTACTCATGTTATTTCTCTGAAATATACAGAGGCGGTATTGAGTCAATTCCCAAGGGACAGTACGAAGCAGGTCAGGTTCTCGGTATGACTAAATCTCAGATTTTCTTCAAGGTTGTTCTTCTTCAGGTTATAAAGAGAATCATTCCTCCCATGAGTAATGAAATTATAACTCTTGTAAAAGATACATCACTTGCAAGAATTATCGCAGTTTATGAAATAATATGGAGTGCGCAGGTTTATATCAAGAGCGCAGGTCTTATCTGGCCGCTGTTCTACACAGGTGCATTCTATCTTCTGTTCAACGGTCTGCTTACAGTTGTATTCAGACGCATTGAAAAGAAACTTGATTATTTTAAGGGGTGAGTGATATGTCAGTACTTGAAGTAAAAAACATCAAAAAGAGCTTCGGTAAAACAGAAGTTCTCAAGGATATATCATTTTCTCTTGAAAAAGGTGAAGTTCTTTCTATAATCGGTTCATCGGGAAGCGGAAAAACAACACTTCTGCGTTGTCTCAACTTTCTTGAATTTGCCGATGAAGGAACAATATCAGTAAACGGAAATCTTCTTTATGACGGAAAAGACGGTAAGTCAAAACGCATGAAGGAAGCTGATATAAGAACAAAAAGACTTCATTTCGGTCTTGTTTTTCAGAATTTCAATCTTTTTCCTCAGTATAATGTTCTTAAGAATATAATGCTTGCACCCACACTGCTTAAAAACGGTAATGAAAAAGAAATTGAGGAAAATGCAAAAAAACTCATTGAACGTGTAGGTCTGAGTGAAAAAATAGAAAATTACCCCTGCGAACTTTCAGGCGGTCAGCAGCAGAGAGTTGCAATTGCCCGTGCACTTGCACTCAATCCGGATATTCTTTGTTTCGATGAACCCACATCTGCACTTGATCCCGAGCTTACAGGTGAAGTTCTTAAAGTTATAAAGAGCCTTAAAACAGGTGACAGTACAATGATTGTTGTTACCCATGAAATGGGCTTTGCAAGGCAAGTTTCAGATAAGATTATCTTTATGGCTGACGGTATAATTGAGGAATTCGGTACTCCCGATGAGATTTTCGGTAATCCGAAGTCTGAAAAGATGAAAGCATTCCTCAGCCGATCTCTTGAAAATATCTGAGGTGGATTATGCCTAAAACAGATGAAAAAATGATAAATGAACTCTTCGAACTTATTTCATCAATGAAAAATTCCGAAGACTGCAGGGCTTTGTTCAATGACCTGTGTACAATAAAGGAAATTGAACAGATGGCACAGCGTGTCCGTGCGGCAAAACTGCTTATTGACGGAAAAACCTATAATCAGGTTACCGAAGAGACAGATATTTCTTCTGCCACACTCAGCAGAATCTCAAGATGTATACAGTACGGAGACGGTTACAGTAAGTTTCTTAAATGAATATTGTATATTTATAAAAAATGACATGAAAGATACAGAATTTAACCTTATTTATATGCAAAAATATGGTTGAATTCTGTATTATTATGTGATATACTTATCCACGGTAATCTATAAGTAAATTTTAAAGGAGAAATTATCAATGAAAAAAATTATTGCTATCGTAATGGCTCTCGCAATGGTTTTCTCACTCGCTCTTGTTTTTACATCATGTACAAACAACGCAGCAACAGGTGAAGAAACATCTACAGAAGCAGAAGCAGCAGGCGGTATGACTGCAACAGAAGGCGTTCTTGTTATGGCAACAAACGCTGCATTCCCTCCCTATGAATATGTTGAAGGTGATGAGTATGCAGGTATCGACGTTGAAATCGCTGAAAAAATCGCTGAAAAGCTTGGTATGACACTTGAAATCAAAGACGTTGAATTCGGTTCAATCGTTGGCGGTGTTCAGACAGGCAAGTTCGACATGGGTATGGCAGGTATGACTGTTACAGATGAAAGACTTGAAAGTGTTAACTTCTCAACATCATATGCAACAGGTATTCAGGTTGTTATCGTAGCTGAAGATTCAGCTATCACATCACTTGACGACCTCAAGGGCGACGGCTCAATGAAGTTCGGCGTTCAGCAGGATACAACAGGTGACATCTACGCTTCATCTTCAGTTGAAGACGGCGGTTACGGTGAAGAAAACGTAGTTCGTTATAAGACAGGTGCAGACGCTGTTCAGGCTCTCAAGACAGGTAAGGTTGATGCAGTTATCATAGACAACGAACCCGCAAAGTCATTCGTTGCAGCTAACGAAGGTCTTAAGATTCTTGACGCTGAATGGGCAGTTGAAGATTACGCAATCGCTATTGCTAAGGAAAACACAGCTCTTCTTACAGCAGTTAACAACGCTCTTGCAGAACTCGAAGCTGACGGTACAATCGCCGGCATCATTGCAAAGTACATTCCCACAGCTGTTGAGGAAGTTACTGAATAATTAAAATATTGATTGTAATTGAGGACGGCATCGTTCCGTCCTCATATTAATTTTTTGAGAGAGGAGCATCATTTTGGAAGCTCTGAAATTATGGTTTATAACAAAGTTTACAGAATTCAAAGACGTTTTTGTTCTCTGCTTTATTGACGGCGACAGATGGAAATGGCTTGTTGAAGGCTTCGGAAAATCAATTATTATAACAGTTTTTGCTATAATAATCGGTCTTTTCTTTGGTATCTTGCTCGCTGCAATCCGATCATCATATGATAAAAATGAGGAATCACTTAAGCTTAAGGGCGGATTCGGTTATCATGCGCTGAAAATCCTCAACGGTGTTGCAAAGATTTACATAACTGTTATCAGAGGTATACCTGTTGTAGTTCAGCTTATGATATGGTATTTTGTTATTCTTGTTGCGCAGGACAATGATACTTTAATTGCTGTTGTTGCATTCGGATTCAATTCAGCAGCATACGTTGCAGAAATTTTCCGTGGCGGTATAATGTCAATTGATAACGGTCAGTTTGAAGCCGGCAGATCTCTTGGGTTTAACTATATTCAGACAATGATTCACATTGTAATTCCTCAGACAGTTAAGGCAACACTTCCTACTCTTCTTAACGAAGTTATTGCACTTCTTAAAGAAACATCTGTTGCCGGCTACGTTGCAATTATGGATCTTACAAAAGCAGGTGACCTTATACGAGGCAGAACTTTCCAGGCATTCATGCCTCTTGGTGCAGTTGCAATAATCTATCTTTTCACAGTTATTGTACTCACAAAGCTGTTTGAGTCAATCGAAAGGAGGCTTCGTCGTAATGAACGATAATATCATTCAGGTCAGAGGTCTCAAAAAGCATTACTTCGGCGGTGAAGTGAAGGCTCTTGACGGAATCAACACAGAAATTAAACGAGGCGAAGTTGTTGTTATTATCGGACCTTCGGGAAGCGGTAAATCAACATTGCTTCGTTCACTTAATCTTCTCGAACTTCCTACAGACGGGCAGATTCTTTTTAATGATGTTGATATAACAGACAAAAAAGTAAACATCAATATTCACAGACAGAAGATGGGTATGGTTTTCCAGCACTTCAATCTTTTTGTGAATATGAATATTCTTAAGAATATGACAATTGCTCCCACTCAGCTTCTTAAAAAGAGCAAGACTGAAGCAGAGGAAAAGGCAAGAACACTCCTTAAAAGAGTTGGTCTTGAAGACAGAGCAGATGCATATCCCAGCCAGCTCTCAGGCGGTCAGAAACAGCGTGTTGCTATTGTGCGTGCTCTTTGTATGGAACCCGAAGTAATGCTCTTTGACGAGCCTACATCAGCTCTTGACCCCGAAATGGTCGGTGAAGTTCTTGAAGTTATGAAGTCTCTTGCAAAAGAGGGTATGACAATGGTTGTCGTAACTCATGAAATGGGATTTGCAAGAGAAGTTGCAGACAGAGTTATTTTTATGGATGAAGGAAAAATACTTGAAGAGGGCACTCCCGAAGAGATTTTTGATAATCCCAAGTGCGAAAGACTTCAGAATTTCCTTGCAAAGGTTCTTTAATAAAACTAATCAAAAAGTCGTTCAGTTTCCTGAACGACTTTCTTTTTTATTTGATTTTTATGAGGAATGTGACCGAGAATTCATTCCAATGAGCAGTTATATAGGTTTCACCTTTTGCTTTCGGTGTGATTTCATCCCCGTTAACGGATATGATATTTTTATCAAAATCTGTTAGAATGATATCATTTTTTACCTGTTTGGCATCCTTGTTGCCGTCATATTTGTAAACCTCTGCTTTGAAACTTCCGTCTGAAAGATTTTTTTCATAAATATGAGGGTCAGTGGTGATACCTGCTGTTGCTGAATACATCGATTTTGAAACAGGGCTGAAATTTTCTTTTACATTGTTGTTTTCCTTATCACTGAAATCGGGTTCATCAATAAGTGAGAAACTTACCTGCTGAATTCTCGTTGCCCATGTGCCGAATTCTTCACCGTAAGCATATGAAAGATATACATTGTCACAGAGTCTGATGTGTCCGTTTCCTCTTGATGTTATACCGCAGTTGTGAAGATTGTGTATGGTGTTTGTTTTGAGGAAATATGATTCTTCAAATTCAGTTCCGTTATCTGAAATGTATAATTTGATGTAACTGTCTGTTGTGAATCTGGATGCGGTTGAAACCGCAATGAATTTGCCGTAATCTTCAATGTATTTGACATCGGCAGAATCCGTGTCACCCTGAATGTGGTCTATTGCAATGCCGTTGTATTCAAGAGTCTCGGGCCAGTTTTCATCTGTTGCATCTGCAAGTGAGAGTCTTGTCTGGTTCAGTTCACCGTCACGCCATGTGTAGTAAAAATAAAGCACGTCATTGAGCACAACCATTGAGGGTTCTCCTGCACCGTATGATTCCGGGTTACCTGTGAATTCGATTATGGGAACAGGTTTGCCGCCCCAACCGTTGCCGTTCCATTTTTCGTAAGGGCCGTCAATATTTTTGCTTCTTGCAACAAAAACATCGTTGTCAACACCGCCTTCGGCAACTGTTGATGTGTAAGCAATGTAATAATAGTCACCGAATCTTACAACACCGGGGTCACAGCATGAGAAAAAGTCTGCAGAATCAGGAGTGGGTGCAAGAACTGACTTTTCAGCTGTCCATGTTTTTCCTCCGTCGGGAGAATGGCGATAAAAGATATAATCCCATTCGTCAAAAATACCGGGTGAAGAGAAAAACGCATCAATGCTGTTGTCTGCATTTCTTATAAGAGTAGGTCCGTAACGGTAAACATAAGACTGTTTTTTAGCAGGAGTGTAGATATCGTTGCCCGTATCAGTTGCAATCATTTTTATGTATTTTGAAGTATCAGCTTCAACGGAAACAGTTTCATCTGTGTATACTCTGTTTTCAGAGGGGGTGAATTCAACTTCATTATTATTTCTGCTCAGCAGAACTCCTATAATAACACATACTGCAAGAATAATAACAGTTGCGGTTATTGCAATTATTTTTTTCATAATTTCATCTCCCTGATGTTTGCATATTTTTATTATATCAGACAATATTTTGCTTTTCAATATCAATACAGTATATGTTGTTTTGAAAATACCCTTGCTTTTTTGTTGCCGATGTGTTAAACTTTCATTTGTTGTAAATGGTACGGGTGTGTATATGGCGCAGCGGTCAAAATTCTGTGAAGCGAGTAGCGAACAAAGAATTTTGGGTACCGCAAGAGTTACACGCATAACTTACTAAAAACAATTAATTTGCGGATATGGTGGAATTGGCAGCATCGAATTCGACCGCTCCCGGTGGGAGATAAAGGGAGAATGAGATGGCGCAGCGGTCAAAATTCTGTGAAGCGAGTAGCGAACAAAGAATTTTGGGTACCGCAAGAGTCACACGCATAACTTATTAAAAACAATTAATTTGCGGATATGGTGGAATTGGCAGACACGCAAGATTTAGGATCTTGTGCAGCGATGCGTGCAGGTTCAACCCCTGTTATCCGCACCAAAAAATCCGGGTCGTAAGGCTTGGATTTTTTTATTATATGTGTTATAATAATCACGGTGATAAAAATGAAAAAAGAAACATCAATCGTCTTTACGGGCGATATCGGATTTGACCGTTATATGTACGGCAAATGGGATGATGAACAGCTTTTATCTGAAGAAGTTCTCGGTTTTCTTCACAGTGCTGACCATGTGGTTGCAAATGTGGAAGGTCCCGTTGCCGAAGCTGAAACAAATACTGCACAGAGCGGTGTAGCACAGCTTCTGCACACAATTGATCCTGCCGCTGTAAAAGTTTTTAAAAAGATGAAAGCGGATATCTGGAATATCTGTAATAATCATATCATGGACGCAGGCGAATACGGTATAAGATGTACTCTTGAAGAGGCAGAAAAGTTCGGTGCTTCAACAATCGGAGCAGGAATGAATATTGACGAAGCCAGAAAACCTGTGATTCTTGATGATGCAGGCGGAATCGGAATGTTCGGTGTCGGTTATCAGCGTGCCTGCAGAAAAGCCGATACAGATAAGCCCGGTTGTTACAGCTGGAGCGATCTTGATGCTGTTCAGGAAACTATCAATAATATCAAAGCCAAATGCCGTTGGTGTGTTGTGGTTGCCCATGCAGGAGAAGAGTTTACTCCGCTGCCGTCTCCGTATACAAGAGAGCGTTTTCATAAATATCTTGAAATGGGTGCAGATGTTGTTGTATGTCATCATCCACATGTGCCTATGAACTATGAAACAGTAGGAGATAAGGTAATATTCTATTCGCTCGGCAATTTTATTTTTGATACAGATTATCAAAGAGCACAGTTCAACACGGAAAAAGGTCTGCTTGTTAAACTCAATTTTACTCAGGAGAAAATGACTTGGGAGCCGATGGGGCTTCTTATAAACAGAGAAAATGAGCATATTGAAAAAGCTGAACTTCCCCGTATTTTTGTTGATGTTCAGCAGGATGAATATGAACTTCTTGCGCCTCTTTCCGCAAAAATGCTTATCGCTGCAACAAAAAGACAGTTTACATATCTTAAACCTCAGGAATTTAAAGACGCAACAGAAGAAAAATGGAAAGAGCATTTTTCAGAGCCTCTTCGAACAGGCAGAGTTCCGGGTGAAACACTCGATTTCTTCATTATATGCCCTCTTGCCGAAGAAGCTGAAAAAGGTGAATGGAAAAAGAGCAGCCTTGAAGATGTAAAACAATATATTTTAGAACAGATGTAAAAAACACGGTGGAAATACCACCGTGTTTTCTCTTTTTCAGAATCTTAAATTGTAATCGGTAGGATTGATAAAAGAAATAAGCTTGCTGTAAACATCCCGGCTGTCTTTAGAGAATATGTACAGCTTGTTTTTGGCAGGATAAATAAGAATATTCAGTTCCTGTATATAGAATGATACTGCAGTTTCCCCTTTATTATCCCCGTCAATAATCCATTCTATAACGGATTCATTTTTAATATGGTTTATACTGCTGATGCTGTTTTCGTCAAGGTATTCTTTTATAAAGACAGCATTGTCGCATTCTTCATCAATAAAACATTTCTTTTCAAAGAATCCGCCGATGAATATTTCATTCACATTGAAATTTTCAGCAATAAGACATATGAAGTCCCTTGCCTTTTCACCGTATGCGTCAAGCGTAAGACAAGGCATTGTGAAAACTTTTTCTTCATCAAAGAATTCATGACCGAGCTTGTGTTTTATGTATTTTTTCATATCACCGTCAGTCGTGGTTTCGTCGTCGGAAAGTTTTTTTCTTTTCTGCGCTTTTTTGTAAAGAATTGTGGTGATGATTAAAAATGCAGACACACCGTAAATGATAGCCGTAACAGAAGACTGTACTATGGCTTCAACTGTTGAACTCTCGACAGGTTTTGAAATGATGTTTGCCGAAGACCTCAGCTTCGAACTGATATTTTCGCTGAATTCATCCGTTTCATAAATTGCATAAGAATGTCCGATAAATCTTAATTTCTGCTCACGGTAAGTAGCTGATGTGAACAGAATATAATTCTTTGAATCAAGAGTGAAAAATGAGACAGAATAGGGAATATGTCCGTTATCAAATTTATAGCTGTATGAAATATAATCAGTCTTCACGTTTATTGTCAGAACATCAACAGGATTTTTACTTTTGTTTACAAGAATATCATATGTTTCATCTGCGGAAATGCATGTGTAATCTGCAGATGAAAGTTCTCTCAGAACGTTTTCCGTATCATCAATATGCTTACCGAAATAATAATCTATATTAAAATTATCAGATTTGTCAAAAAACTGATTCGGTTCATTATCGGGCATTTCAATGATTTTCAGATCATAAGGCACAAAAAAGCACATGCTGACAATCCATACAGCAATAATGCTTATTGAAAGGATTATTTTTGTCAGAGTATTCATGATATTCACCTCAATTAAATTATAAATACTCTGTTAATAATTGTCAAGAAATAATACATTTGACATTGGTTTGTCTGTTTGATATACTTGTTGCAGAAAGGATGATTAAAAATGAAAGAAATTTTCTTCTCAAATTTACCTGCAGGTATTGCGGTAATAGGACTTTGCCTTTACTTTTTCGGCATGGCAATCGTATTTATTGCAAATCCTGTTAAAAATGCGGAAAGCTTTGCAGTCAAGCCCGTTGACAATGCAGGAAAAACAGAAATCAGAGTTTATTACGGCGGTATTTCATTTGCACTTGGTGCATTTCTTCTTTACCTTACAATTGCACTCGGTACACCTGTTTATTCACTGGTGGGAGGCCTGTTCTTTGCAACAACCGTGCTGACAGTCAGAACAATTTTCCTCTTTGTGGATAAAGGCTGGAAATGCCCTTATACAAAACTTGCAATACCCTGTGAATCACTGTTTGTAATTGCTCTCTGGGTATGTTTTGTGCTTTCAAAAACACTTTATTGATTTTTACAGACAATGAATGCAATACGCACCCCAAAAGTTATACGCTTTTGGGGTGCATTTTTATAAGTTTGTTACTTTTTTTGTTGTTATAAAATTTCTCTTAGTTTTTCGATATCATCTTTTCTTGTTGACCAGCTTGTTGCAAAGCGCACGACGGTATGATTATCATCATATTTTTCCCAGAAAGAGAAACCGACCTTGTCGCTGATTGACTTCATATACTCATTTTTGAGAATAATAAATTGCTGATTTGTGGGAGATTCCCAAGCAAAATCAAATCCTTTTTCTCTGAGAACATCTTTAAGCATTTCTGCAGTATCAATTGCATTTTTGCTTATTGAGAAATAGAGATCATCAGTAAACAGAGTGTCAAACTGAATGCCTGTAAGTCTGCCTTTTGCAAGGAGTGCGCCGTGCTGTTTGATGATTGTCATAAAATGTTTCGGCATGGAGGATTTTCTGAAAACAAGAGCTTCTCCGCATAATGCACCGACTTTTGTGCCGCCTATATAAAATGCATCACAGAGATTTGCAATGTCAGGTAATGTAACATCGGTTTCACGGCTCATAAGTCCATAACCGAGCCTTGCTCCGTCCATATAAAGATAAATATTATACTTTTTGCAGATGTTTGAAATATCTGTAAGCTCTTTTTTTGAATAAAGGGTTCCGTTTTCGGTAGGATGAGATATATAAACCATACCGGGAAAAACCATATGCTCGTGATTTTCGTCACTGTAAAAATCATTTATGTATCTGTCAAGACTATCAGCCGTAATTTTTCCGTCGCTGTGTTCAATAGAAATAACTTTGTGTCCGTGATACTCAATTGCTCCGGCTTCGTGAATGCTTATATGACCTGTATCTGCGGCAATAACTCCCTCATAACTTTTCAGAAGTGAAGAAATGACGGTAAGATTGGTCTGTGTGCCGCCCGAAAGGAAAAATACTTCAAGATCATCATATCCGCAGAGTGCTTTGATTTTTTGCTTTGCACTTTCGGTATAAATATCTGTTCCGTAGGCATCAAGTGATTCAAAATTTGTTTCTGTCAGCCGTTTCAGAACCTCAGGATGCGCCCCTGTTCTGTAATCGCATTCAAAAGATAATTTCTGCATAAAATCCCCCTCCGTGTGATATTATTATGCAATTACCGGAGGGAATTGTCAACAGAAAACAATAATTTATCGCAGACAAATTATTGTTTATTCTTCCGTCTGTTTACCCAAAAACGTTGCTGCAACCTGAGCAAGTTTTATTTCAGCCTGGGTTGGTTCTGCACCGTTTTCATTGAATAAAAGTATAACAGCACCTGAAACATCACCGCCGCCTACAATCGGGTATGCAAGCGCGGCATTTTTGTCAAGACCGTCAACGGGAAAAAGAACAGATTTATCACTACCCGATACAAAACTTGATCTGTTTTCCATAATTTCTTCAAGTTCTTTTGTAATGTGCTTGTCTATGGTTTCTTTCTTTGAAAGTCCCGAACATGATATAACATGGTCGCGATCCGTGATAATAACAGGCATGTTTGTGGCTCTGTAAAGTACTTCTGCATATTGTGATGTGAATTCGGACATCTCACCCATGGGTGAATACTTCTTGAAGATTACTTCACCGTCAGCATCAGTATAGATTTCAAGCGGGTCACCCTCTCTTATCCTCATTGTTCGCCTTATTTCTTTGGGGATAACGACTCTGCCGAGGTCGTCGATTCTTCTGACAATTCCTGTAGCTTTCATATATATTCTCTCCTTAAAATTTCAAATTGCTTTGTTAGTATTTGTGATTCAAGGGGAAATATACTGACTGTTTTGTTTTTATAAATTTAAATGTCAAAAACAATATCAACTTCAGATTTCTATAAAATGATTGTCAACACTCTTGTTTGAGGGTAGTTTTTTTTCAATAATATTTCATTATTGCTTTTTATTTTGCATAAATGGTATAATTGCATCATAAAGGAGAGATTCCTATGCAGATTATACAGACAATTATTTCATATATCGCAATTGCAGCAGCTTTTGTGTCTTCACTTTTTTCCTGGGGAGAAGCAGAGATGGTAATATACACAAATGATTATGATATCCCTGAAAGCATTCCGTCATACAGCGTGATTTCAACCGAAGAAAAAACCGGCTGGCAGGCAAAATGGATATGGGATACAGAAAATATTGCAGAAGAAAATGTGTGGATGTGCTTTAATAAAAAGATTACTCTTGACAGCATTCAAAATGAGCTTATTGCTCACATTTCAGCCGATTCCAAATATTGGCTTTACATTAATGGCGAAACGGTTGTTTTTGAGGGCAGTGTAAAACGCGGTCCCGATGAAACCGGCGGTTATTATGACAGCGTTGACATTGCTCCCTATTTAAAAAAAGGTGAAAACTCAATCTGCGCACTGGTGTGGTATTGGGACGATGAAACAAGCTATTCTTACAACGGCAGCGGTCAGGGCGGTTTTATTTTTGAAGCCGTAAATGATGATATTGCCATACTTTCAGACAGCAGCTGGAAAGTTAAAAGAAACCCTGCTTATATCGACAGCGCACTTTATCCGCCTAATTACAGACTTGCCGAATACAGCATTTACTTTGATGCAAGAAATGACACTGATTGGATAAATTCAGGTTATGATTTTTCTGCATGGGAGAATGCAACAGAATACGATGCCGAAATTTACGGCGGTCTTTATCCGAGAGGCATACCAATGCTGAAAGATTTCGGTCTTAAGGATTATGAAAATTCAAAAAGTTATGAAAACTATACCGTTACAAAACTCTTCGGTGAAAAAATCACCGTGGATATCCCCTATAATGCACAGATTACACCTTATCTGAAAGTTATTGCTCCTGCAGGTAAAAAAATCCGTATAACAACAGAAAATACCCTGATCGGTGCAGTGTCAACCACATATGTGACAAAAGAGGGTGAGCAGGAGTTTGAATCCCTCGGCTGGTTCAACGGTGAGCATATAACCTACAAAATCCCGAAAGGTGTCACTGTTATCGCCCTTAAATACCGTGAAACGGGGTATGACAGTGAATTCAGCGGTGATTTCACTTGTGATGATGAATTCCTCAATTCTCTGTGGCAGAAATCTCTCAGAACACTTTACGTCACGATGCGTGATAACTTTATGGATTGTCCTGACAGGGAAAGAGCGCAGTGGTGGGGCGATGTCACAAGCGAAATGATTATGACAATGTATTCAATGGACAGCAATTCCTATCTGCTTTATCAGAAGGGTGTCGAGGCAATGCTGTCTCACATTGATGACACAAAAGTGCTTCAGACTGTTGTTCCCATAAACGGAGATTATTTTGAGCTTCCCGTTCAGCAGCTTGCAGGTATTGTAGGCTTTATGACTTATTATGAATATACAGGTGACAAGGCATTTCTTGAAAAAGTCTATGATGCAACTGTTGATTATCTGAAGCTCTGGGAAGTCGGTGAAAACAACCTTGTTGTTCACCGTGGCGGCTCATGGGATTGGGCAGACTGGGGTAGCAATGCAGACATGACCGCTGTCGAAAATGCATGGTATTATTATGCTCTCTCCACAGCAGAAGAAATGGCTGTGATTCTTGAAAAAAGTGCAGACAACTCATTTTTTGCCGAAAGAAAAGAGACCGTAAAAACTGGTTATAATTCTCTGTGGACAGAAAACGGATATAAAAGTAAAGATGTAAGAAATCCCGACGACAGAGCAAATGCCCTTGCTGTTTTGTCAGGACTTGCAGAAAAAGAGCAGTATGAAATCATCACTCAGGTGCTCACAAACACTACAAACTCAAGCCCCTACATGGAATATTATGTTCTTGAAGCTCTTTGTGCAATGGAAAAGTATGCCGAGGCAAAGGACAGAATCAGGTCAAGATATGAGGGCATGATGAACGAAGACTACTCAACTCTCTGGGAATTCTGGGATTCATGGCGAGGCACAAAGAATCATGCATGGAGCGGCGGTCCGCTTGTTATAATGAGTAAACATTTTGCAGGTATCACACCCATCAGGGCAGGTTATGAAATGACAGAAATCAATCCGCAGTACACACTTTCGGATAATATGACCTGTACCGTGCCGAGTGTAAAAGGGCTTATAACTCTGAATTATGAAAAAAATGGCGAAAAATATACTGTCAATCTCACATTACCGCAGGATATGAACACAGTTCTTTACATTCCTGACGGAGCCGAAGTGGTTGTCAATTCGGAAGTTTATTTCAGAAACGGTGAATATGTAAACGGCAATGGCGGAAATGTTGAGATTTTTATAAAATAAAAACTATAAAACTGAAAAGGAAGATAAATATGACCGAAACCATTATGCAGGCAGTTGCAGGCATTGTTATCATCATCGTCGGCATACTCAATATAAAAGGCAACATCTCAATGCTTCATTCATATCACAGAAAAAGAGTAAAGGAAGAAGATATCCGTCCTTTCGGACAAAAAATCGGAATCGGAGCAATCATTATCGGCTGTACAATTATTGCCGCAGGGCTTGCTGATTTATATTTTGAAAACATCAGAAACATAATATTGATTGCAGGATTTATCCCGGGATTTGTTTTTATTATTTATGCGATGTTGAAATATAATAAGGGGATATTCTGATTTTTTATAATTATAGACAGATCTTCTGAGAGTAATTTTTGTAAAAAATATCATTGTATTGTTGATAAAATATTGCAGGTATGTTGTGTTTATTTTGGTATAAAACCAAAATAATGTATAAAAAGGGAGAATCCGGTATGAATTATGGGGAACTTGTACAAGTGTAATCAGAGGGATTTTTAGATGCAGGTCGTGAGCGATATGAAGATTTGAATGTTTTTTATCAGATTCATATGCACCATAATTTTCATTCCTTTACATATTGTTTTCTTCTTTGCAAGACTTATTTTCTGGTTTGTATGGTTTGCCTTTAAAACTCTTGCAGCTCCGGTTGACTATCTGCAGAATTGGTTAAAAGAACAGTGTGCTGAAGTCGGCAAAGCAACACAGGTGGTGCTTTATTTCTTGTGTATACCCGTAATCTTCATTACAGCAGGGAATTTATGATATAATTATTTCAAACATCGGGGGTGTTTGTATGACTGTGTTTGAAAGTAAGAAAAAATATATTGCAGTTTCGATCATTTTTGTTCTGATTGTTACTGCTGTTGTGTTTATTTGTGTATATAGAACTGATATTGCTGATTTTTGGTATAAAGATTATAAATCGGCGGCACCTCTGCCGGCAATATATAATGAAACGGATGAAGAAAAAATGATTTACGGTGATATTTATGTCAGTACTGACGGCAGTGATGAAAACAGCGGTACAAAGGATTCCCCGTTTCTTACCATTGAAAAAGCTGTTGAGACTGTTAGAAAAATGGAAAAAACAGATAAAAACGGAATTACCGTCTGTATTGAGGGTGGTGAATATGTCGTATCTTCACTTGAATTCACACAAGAAGACTCCGGCACAAAGAATTGCCCCGTAACCTATTGCGCTTATAACGGAGAGGTTGTTATCAACGGCGGAAAAGATCTTGCTTCTGAGATATTTTCTGCTGTAACAGATGAAAATGTTCTTATAAGACTTTCTGATGAAGCAAAGAAAAATGTTGTTTGCACAGATCTTACAACACTCGGTCTTCGTATTGCTGATTGGGGTAAACTTTACCCTGTCGGTCTGTATGGTACGCAGAAAAACTACGACGGTGATACATACGGACCTGTTCCGTGTGAGTTGTATTTTAACGGCAATCCTCTTACAACTGCACGTTATCCTGATGAAGGATTTTTAAAAACGGTTGAAATAATCCGAGAAGGCGAAGGTCAGGAAAGCTCAACGAGTAATCATGCAAAAAGAGATGGGTGGGATGACTTGCGTAACCCCGAAACAACAATTTTTACCGTTGATGATCAAACTGCAGAAAGAATCAATTCTTATTCATCTCTTGATAATGTCTGGCTCTGGACGGCTCTCATTTATGAATGGGCAGATACAACAGTGCCTCTCAAGAGCTTTAATTATGAAACAAGAGCAATTGAGCCGGCATATGTCAGTAAGTACGGTGCAGTTCCCGGCTCTTCTTACTATATTTTTAATGTGATTGAGGAGCTTGATTCTCCCGGTGAATGGTATCTTGACAGAGACTGCGGTATGCTTTATGTTTATCCTCCTGAAGATATAACAGATGCCGAAATCACAATTTCTCTTTCTGAAAAAGATCTTATAACAGTAACAGACGCTGAATATTTATGTTTTGACGGTCTTTCCGTAAAGGGAACAAGAGGCAACGGTATTGTAATAAACAGTAATAATGTTACGGTTAAAAATTGTATTGTTTCAGAGCTTTCGGGTTCAGGTGTAAAAATTGACGGTTTTTATAACACTGTGACGGATTGTGAATTTTCTCATATCGGTGCAACTGCTGTCGAAATAAGAGGCGGAGACCGTGATACTCTCAAAGCCGGTGAAAACCGTGTTGAAAATTGTTATATTCACGATTTTTCCGAGGTGTCAATAACTGCAGGGCAAGGTGTGAATATCGGCGGTGTCGGAAATATCTGTGCACATAATGAATTCTGCAACTCACCGCAACAAGCAATTTGGTACAGCGGAAATAATAATATAATTGAATATAATTATATCAGTGATGCTGTGTTGCTTTCTGATGACAGCAGTGCAATTTATACGGGCAGACGATGGGATGAAGCAGGTTCGGTTGTCAGATACAACGTGATTTGTAATATCGGCAGTGGCGAATTCTCTCCCCACGGAATATATCTTGACGACGGTGCATCGGGACAGTCTGTTTACGGAAATATTATTGTAAACTGTAAGGGTAATGCATTTCTCATCGGCGGCGGCAGAAATAATGATATCTGCAATAATATCATCATTAACTGCAGTACTGCATTTTTCTATGACAGCCGTTCAAGGAATGCAGTTCTTGATTCCGATTTCTGGTTTGAACACAGCAGAGAAGGACTCGATATGTATACAAATCTTCTTGCATCTCCCTGGCAGAGTAAAGTGTGGCAGACTGCATATCCCTATATGACAGATTGGTCTCTTGATTATAGTGATACAGAAAATTCTGATTTTATTGCCAATCCGTCAGACAGTAAAGTCAGCGGCAATATGATTGTTTATTATAAAGATGATATCGGTGAAATTGAAGAAAGCGTTTATCGTTTCAGTGATATTTCAGATAATGCATTTTTTGGATTCGGCGATATGAAAAATCTTTTTGCAGATGCTAATAACGGAAATTATAAAATAAAAGATATAGATGAAATCAGAAAAACAATTTCAGGTTTTGAGGATATTCCCGTTGAAAAAATCGGCAGATTGAACTAATGAGGTGAGAGTATGATTGATTACGGTTTGAAAGACAGAGTTGCTATAGTAACCGGTGCAAATAATCCTCAGGGGATAGGTGCGGCAACGGCATTTGCTTTTGCCCGTGAAGGAGCAAAAGTTGTGCTTGTGTACAAGAAAATTCCCAGAGCTTTTGATAAAGACAAAACAGACAAAAACGGAGCTGACAGATACTTTGCGGCAAATGCAGGGAATGCGGATGCGGTTGAATCTGTGCTCATAGAAATGAAAGCCGATTATCTGATAATTGAAAGTGATATCTCGGATGAGGCGTCTGTCATTAAAATTTATAATAAAGTTTTTGAAAAGTACGGCAGATGTGATGTGCTTGTAAATAATGCGGCAGACGGTGATATGGACGGGCTTGATACAATAGAAAAAATAACACAGAGTGTGATTGATGATACATTTGCAGTAAATGTAAGAGGAAGTCTTCTGATGATAAGGGAATTTATCAATCGTCGCGGTGATTACGGAAGAATTATCAATCTTTCAACAGATGCATCTCAGGTTTTTGCAGGTCAGATCACATATGGCGCAAGCAAAGCAACGTTGGAGGCACTTACCCGCAGTATTGCGCTTGAGGTTGCCCAGTACGGTATTACGGTAAACAGCGTTGCACCCGGTCCCACTCAGACAGGCTGGATTGATGAAGACTTTGAAAAGGATGTTGTTCCCGTAATCCCTATGGGTGAATTAATTCAGCCTGAGGATATTGCAGAAACAATTCTGTTTTTAGCAAGTGAAAAGGCGCGTATGCTCACAGGTCAGGTTATAAAAGTTTCCGGCGGTCACGCACTCTGAGTATATTATATATTTTTTTTCTGTATTGAAATTAATAACCTTTTATTGTATAATCGGATTATAAAACTCAGGAGGTATAATTATGGCTAAAATTATAGGAAATGCAATTCCGAATATTCCGTGGCAGGACAAACCCGAAGGATATAAATATCCCGTATGGAGATACAGCGGAAATCCTGTTATAACAAGAGATAATCTGTACGGAGCAAACAGTATTTTTAATTCAGCTGTTGTTCCTTATAAAGACGGTTTCGCAGGTGTTTTCAGAGTAGATGACATCAGCAGAGATCATACAATCGTTGTAGGTTACAGTAAAGATGCTGTTAACTGGGAACTTGAAGAAAAAGTTATTTTCAGAGGCTATGACCCCAGACTTTGTGAAATTGAAGGTAAATATTATCTTTCATGGGTAAACCTTACACCTCACGGCACTACAATCGGTATCGCTTACACAACAGATTTCAAAGAATGGGTACAGCTTGAAGATGCATGTTATCCCGTTGCAAGAAACGGCGTCCTTTTCCCCAGAAAAGTCAATGATGAATACATGCTTCTTATCCGTCCCTGCGACAGAGGTCATACACCTTACGGTGATATATTCTTAAGCCACAGTAAGGATCTTACATATTGGGGCAAACACAGATTTGTTATGTCTCCTGTTAAAAACTGGGAAATGACAAAGGTCGGTGCAGGCCCCACACCTAATGAAACAGATGAAGGCTGGCTTTGCTTCTATCACGGTGTTCTTACAAGCTGTAACGGCTTTACATACGCAATGGGTGCTGCAATTCTTGATATTGATGAACCCTGGAAGGTTAAGCACAGAGCTGACTGTTTCCTTCTTGCTCCTCATGAAAATTATGAACTTGTAGGTGACGTTCCCAACGTTGTTTTCCCTTGTGCAGCTCTTGCTGACAGCGAAACAGGTAAAATTGCAATTTACTACGGCGGTGCTGATACTGTTGTTGCACTGGCATTCACAACCGTTGATGAAGTTGTTAATTTCGTAAAAGAACACGACCTCAATAAATAATAAGTAATGAATTTTGTTGTGAAGGGAAATTTTATGAAAAAGCTTTATCTTGACACAAAAGAGAAGATTTACCGTGCAACGTCAATAATGTTTATTGTTCAGCTTTTCGGAGCGTTGGGTGCCGGATTTTTCTTCGTTATTCAGAATATTTTTCAGTCATACCATATGTTAGGTGCAACCGGTGCGGCAAATGAGCCTACTTTGTGGTTCATTCTCTTCTGGGCAACAGATTTCTTCTTTGTTGCACTTGCCGTTGTTCTTTCATATCTTATAGCAGGACTTCCTGCAATAGCTCCGTCACTTGCTCTTGCGGTTTATTTCTGCCATTTTACTGCTCCTGCAGAAAGTGCGGAAATGATGTACAGCTGTTTCTTCGCAACTCCTGCTAATTATTCTCAGGCAACGTCTATAGGATATATGGGATATCTTATAATGACTGTAATGCTTTCATTGCTCATTAAGCTGATTTATGCTGGCTGGGCAGAAGCAAAAGTTTCAATCGGCAAAGGTCTTGATTCTCTTTTTGCAAAGCTGAGAAAAAAAATCAAAGCATTGCCTGAAACACTCAAGGGCATTGATATTATTGACGGTGTTGATCTTATTGTTTATGTTCTTATAATCCCCGTTGCTTGTTGTGCACTTACATTCATACTTGTAAAATACGGTATTGAAGTGCCGTTCGCCGCATTGTCAGAAAGTCTGAGAACCGTTCTTTCTGATCTTACAAACAGCAATGTTATTGTTGCTGCTCTTGTTATGGGACTTATGGTCGGATTTGACCTTATAGGACCTGTTTCTCTTGCTGCATTTTCTGTTGCAACAACTTCATATCTTGCAACAGGTAACGCTCAGCTTATAACTATTTACTCAGTTTGCTTCATTACTGTCGGCTGGACTGCATTCTTCGGTATTCTGTGCTGTAAGCTTTTCAAAAAAGGCGGAAAACCCGATACGGATGATTTTAATCTTGCAACAACCGGTCCGATCAATGCATTTTTTGAAAACATCAAGCTTACTGTAGCCCCCTCAATGCCCCTTGCAATGAGAAGTCCCCTGACTATGATTCCGGGCTTTATGGCAGGCTCTGCAATCGGTGGTGTTATTACTGCTGTTTTCGGCATTGTGAATACAGCTTATACCGACGGTTCTCTGCCCAGATATGCTACAGGAAATTACACATACGGCAATGTTGATTATACATATGCCGAACTGTTTGAAAAGGGTGAAATTTACATGAGCTTCACTCTTCCTCTTCGTTCAGGTGATTTCCTTACATGCCGTCTGCCGCTGTTCTTTATAATTCTTGCAAGTGCATTCATCGGCGGTCTTGTAATAATGGCGCTGAGAGAAGGGGAGTACAGATTCCTTTCAAAAAGAGGCTGTTATTATACACCCGACAGCGATCTCGTTATTGAAATCCGCGGTTATGCAAATAAATTGGCAGCATCGTTCAAAGGTAAAAAAACAGAAAAAGAATAATGATTTGATTTATTCAGATTTTTTCGGCAAGGTTTAACCTTGCCGTTTTTTTTGATATATTTGTAAACAATATTTAAAAAATATTGCCATTCTGGAAAAAATTTATTATAATAATATAAACAATTAAAAGGAGTTGGATGGAATGAAAAAAATAAATAAAATTTTGTCCGTTATTCTGACTTTTGCGATTTTACTGCCTTGTTTTTCCCTTATGGCAGATGCCGTAAGCGGAAATATTGATCCCGATATAGTAAAAATGTCGAGCCGGCTTGCAGTTGAAATCGAACAGGAAGCAATTGTTCTGCTTAAAAATGAAGATAATGCATTGCCGCTTGAAAACAAAAAGGTAAATGTTTTCGGAGCTGCATCGGTTGTTTCATTCCTTGGCGGTGCAGGATCGGGTTCAATTGTTACTCACGATCCCGTATATTTTTATGAAGCACTTGATGAGGCAGGTATTGAATATAACAAAGATCTTCAGGCGCTCTATGAAAAAAACTGTTCATCAAATGAAATTCCGAAAACAAGCAATACAATTCTCAATAATCTTCTTCAGCTTGTTCTTGCAAAAAATTCACTTGATGAAATGAATCCCGATAAACTTACAGATGACGTAATGAAAGCTGCAAAGAACTTTTCTGACACAGCAATTGTTGTTATCGGCAGAACAAGTGCAGAAAACTCCGACCTTTCTCCCGAAACACTTGCTCTGAGTGCAGACGAAAGAGCTATGCTTGAAAAGGTTGCAATAACTTTTTCTGAAGTTATTGTACTTTTCAACATCGGCAATGTTATGGAAATGGGTTTCCTTGACGAATACGAATCAATCAAAGCTGCAGCAATAATGTGGATTCCCGGTGAATTCGGTATGCGTGCAGTCGGTAAGATGCTCAGGGGTGAAGTGAATCCCTCCGGCAGACTTGCTGATACAATTGCTTACAGCATATATGATTATCCCTCAACAGAGAACTTCGGAGCATTTGAATATGATAACGGTGAAGCTTTTGTTGAATATCAGGAAGGTATTTATGTAGGTTACCGTTACTTTGAAACATTTGCAAAAGAAAAGGTTCAGTATCCTTTCGGATACGGTCTTTCTTACACTTCATTCGCAAAAGAACTTGTTTCTTACAGCACTGACAACGGCAAAATATCAGCTCAGGTAAAGGTCACAAACACAGGTGACAGAGCAGGTAAAGATACGGTACAGCTTTATTACAGTGCACCTTATTACGGCACAATTGAGAAGAGTGCAATCAATCTTGGCGCATTTGAAAAAACAAATCTTCTTGCTCCCGCAGAAAGTGAAATTGTCACAGTTGAATTTGACATAACAGATATGGCTTCATACGATATGAATGAAAAACAGGCATGGGTACTTGAAAAAGGAGAATACACAATCATTATCGGTGAAAATGTACGTGAGCATATCGATTCTTTTACATACACAATTGACAAAGACATTGTTATAAAAAACGATAATGTTACAGGAACTGAAATCACAAATCTTTTTGATGATGCATATAACGGTTTTACAGTGCTTTCGAGAAAAGACGGTGTTTCAACATATCCTGCAGCCAGAACTCTTGTTGCAACAGAAAAAGTGAAAAATCCCGATGAGCATCCTGATCCCGTAAAGGAAGGTACAGCACCGAAAGTTGGTGTAACATATGATAAGACAATCATGCTTAAGGATGTTTATGAAAATCCTGAACTTATGGATAAATTCCTCGACCAGCTGACACTTGATGAGATGACTCATCTTGTTACACACAGCGGTTATATGACATATGGCGTAGAAAGACTCGGTATTCCGAAAACATGGGATAATGACGGGCCATCCTGCGTAAAGGGTACACACGGTATTACATATTCTGACTGCGGTACTGCATACCCTTGTGAAACAGCAATTGCATGTACATGGAATAAGAATCTTGCTTACAGAATGGGTGACAGTGTAGGTCAGGAAGCAAGAAGTATCGGTACGGATATCTGGTATGCTCCCAGTGTCAATATCCACAGAAATCCCATGGGCGGCAGAAATTTTGAATATTTTTCTGAAGATCCCGTTATTTCCGGTGTGATGGCAACTGAAATCATCAACGGAGCTTATGAGCAGGGACTTATTACAACAATCAAACATTTTGCACTCAATGACCAGGAAACAAACCGTAACGGAGTCTTTACATGGGCTGATGAGCAGACTCTGCGTGAAATTTATCTCAAGGCTTTTGAGATTCCCGTAAAGGAATCTGAGTGTCACGGTGTTATGTCAGCATATAACAGAATCGGTACAGACTGGGCCGGAGCATGCAGCGAACTTCTTGTTGATCTTCTCCGTACAGAATGGGGATATGATGGCTACGTAATTTCAGACTATTCAAACAACTTTATCGGCAGGGGATATATGGATCCTGCACTTGCGGTTTATAACGGAAATGATACAATTCTTACGGGTGTATGGTTCCTTAATATGATTTCCCATGTGAATCTTGTAAAATCAACTTATAATACAGATCCGGTCGGTTTCGGAGCTGCAATGCGTGAAGCCTGCAGAAATATGCTCAATGCAAAAATGAAGACAAAGGCTTTCCTTGAACCGGGTAACACAGCAGCGGATGCACCGCTTACTGTTGATGAGTCGAAATACAATATGTCTGATCCTATTGATGTGTTGAAGTTCAGTGTTGCAAAATTTATTAATTCAATGGCATCGCTTGCAAGACGAATAATAGATTACGGCGGATAAATATAAAAAGTAAACGACTTAAGGGAACTCGGCAAAGTTAATCTTTGTCGAGTTTTTATGTGATGAAATAAAATTTTTAAGCTGAAAAAAGACATGATTTTTATAGTAAATTCCGTGAAGATATATATACGGTTTGTATACAAATGTATAAAAACAGACAGGTGAAGTTTTATTGTAGAATTTTTATTTGCGATTTTCCTAAAAAATGAACAAATGATTGTAAATTTCTGTATTTTTCTATAAAAATGCAGATATTTATTTTATTTTGTTGCAATTTAATGCCTATAGTTATAAAATATAGTATATTTTTTTATATGCAGTTTGTTTGAGTAAACAGAGTGCAAGAGGAGTGCAGTATATAATGAGTTATGTTCAGAGAGTAATTGACAGCGTAGCTAAAAAGCACGCTAATGAACCGGAGTTCGTACAGACAGTAACTGAAGTTCTTACTTCACTTATTCCTGTTATTGAAAATCATCCGGAATATGAAAAAGCAGGACTTCTTGAAAGAATGGTTGAGCCTGAAAGACAGATTTCATTCAGAGTTACATGGGTTGACGATGAAGGTAAGGTAAATGTAAACACAGGTTACCGTGTACAGTTCAACGGTGCTATCGGACCTTTCAAGGGCGGTCTCCGTTTCCATCCTTCAGTTTACAGCGGCATCATGAAGTTCCTTGCATTTGAGCAGACATTCAAAAACAGCCTTACAGGTCTTCCCATCGGCGGCGCAAAGGGCGGTTCAGACTTTGATCCCAGAGGCAAGAGTGATGCAGAAATCCTTCGTTTCTGTCAGTCATTTATGACAGAGCTTTACAGACATATCGGTCCCAACCTTGACGTTCCCGCAGGTGATATCGGTGTTGGCGGCAGAGAAATCGGTTACCTTTTCGGTCAGTTCAGACGTATCAAGGGTACTTTTGAAAACGGTGTTCTTACAGGTAAGGGCCTTTCATATGGTGGTTCTCTTATCAGACCCGAAGCAACAGGTTTCGGTGCAGTTTACTACGCAGCAGAAGTTCTTAAGCACTTCGGTGAAGATGTAAAGGGTAAGACATTTGCAGTTTCAGGTTTCGGTAACGTTGCTTGGGGTACAGCTAAGAAGGTTGCTGAACTCGGCGGTAAAGTTGTTACAATTTCAGGTCCCGACGGTTATGTTTACGATCCCGACGGCGTTGTAACAGAAGAAAAGATCAATTATCTTCTTGAAATGCGTGCATCAGGCAGAGATAAGGTTCAGGATTATGCTGATAAATTCGGTGTTGAATTCTTCCCCGGACAGAAACCCTGGGGTGTTAAGGTTGATGTTGCTATGCCTTGCGCTACTCAGAACGAAATCGGCATGAAAGAAGCTCAGCAGCTTGTTGAAAACAATGTTCCTTATTACATAGAAGTTGCAAACATGCCCACAACAAATGAAGCACTTGCTTACCTTATTGCAAATTGTAAGGTTGTTGCTCCTTCAAAGGCTGTAAATGCAGGCGGTGTTGCTGTTTCTGCTCTTGAAATGAGCCAGAACTCATCAAGATACAGCTGGACCAGTGAAGAAGTTGATGAAAAGCTCAAGCAGATCATGAAAGATATTCATGATTCTTCAGCAAATGCTGCAGAAGCAAACGGTCTTGGTTATGACCTTGTTGCAGGTGCAAATATTGCAGGTTTTGCAAAGGTTGCAGATGCAATGATGTCACAGGGTATATTCTGATAAATATTAGAACCGATCGATGATGATCGGTTCTTTTTTTTGCATGTTTCTATTGTGATGTCTGCTGTTTTGTGGTAAAATAAAAAATACAGAGTCAACGTTAAGGAGTAAAAAAGATGATAATTGCAAAAACTCCGTTTCGTATGTCATTTTTTGGCGGCGGAACAGATTTTAAAGAGTTTTTTGATGAATACGGCGGGGCAGTATTATCAACAACATTTGATAAGTATTGTTATGTAAATGTACGTCATTTGCCCGGATTTTTTAATCATAGTATTGAATTAGTTTATTCTAAGCATGAACGTGTTGATTCTGTGGATGAAATTGAGCACCCTGCAATAAGAAATGCAATGAAAATGCTTGATATGAAAAATATAAGAATTGCATATGAAGCAGATTTGCCGGCTCGTTCGGGGCTTGGAACAAGCAGTTCTTTTGCGGTTGGGATGCTTAATGCATTCTATGCTTTTAACGGTAAAATCGTTGATAAAAAGAAGCTTTCTGACGATGCTATTTTTCTTGAACGAGTGCTTTGCAATGAGATTGGCGGTTGGCAGGATCAGATAGCTGCTGCATACGGTGGTTTCAACAGAATAAACTTCAGCAATAACGGATATGAAGTATGTCCGATTGCGATTTCTGATGACAGAAAAAAACAGCTCAATAATAATCTTATGATGTTCTTTACAGGTTTTACAAGGTTTTCAGCAGATGTTCAAAAAATCAATCAACCGTACAATAAAACAGATGTGTTAAAACAAATGCTTCAGATCGTTGACGAGGCAGAAAAAATATTGGTTGATTGCAACACGGATATTAATGAGTTCGGTCGTTTGCTTGATGTTTCATGGCAATTAAAACGTAAGACAGGCAGTTCTGTTACAACACAGGATATTGATTATCTGTATCAAAAAGGTCTTAATGCAGGTGCTTTGGGTGGTAAGTTGCTGGGTGCCGGTGGGGGCGGATATCTGCTGTTTTATGTAGAACCTGAGTATAAGCAAAGCGTAAGGGAAGCTATGAGTGATCTTATGTATCTTCCTTTTGACTTTGAAAACAGCGGCACACAAATTATTCATCATTCACCCGAAGCTTTATTTTCGGATTGTGGATATTCGGAGAAATAATATGAAAACAGTTTTGATTGCAGGCGGAAAAGGAACAAGAATATCTTCTGTTTCAGGAGATATCCCCAAGCCGATGCTGAAAATCGGAAATAAGCCTGTTCTTGAGCATCAGATTGAATGTCTCAGAAAACAAGGTTTTACTGATATTATTATAACAATAGGTCATCACGGAAATGTAATTTCAGAATATTTCGGTGACGGTAAAAAAATATCTCCGGTGACAGGTATTCCTTTTGGCGTCAGTATTGAATATTTTGCTGAAGATGAACCGCTCGGCAATGCCGGTGCGTTATTTAAACTGCAGAAAAAACTGACTGAAGATTTCTTGTTGATTAATGCAGATCTTATGTTTGATGTTGATTTAAAACGTTTTGTCCGATATCATAAGGAAAAAAAAGCAGCAGCAACAATTTTGACACATCCGAATAATCATCCGTATGACAGTTCGATAATTATTGCGGATAATAACAATATGGTGACAAATTGGCTGCTAAAAGAAGATGAAAAACCGCAGTATTATAAAAACAGAGTAAATTCAGGGATACATATATTATCTCCGGAAATTTTCAATATGGAAATTTCAACAGTGAAAGTTGATCTTGATCGTCAGATTTTGAAATATCTTGCAGATGAGAAAAAACTTTATTGTTATGACAGCAGTGAGTATGTAAAAGATATGGGAACTCCGGACAGATTCAGTTCTGTTTCCCGTGATTATGCTGACGGATTGATAAGTAAAAAAAGTTTAGTCAATAAGCAAAAAGCAATTTTTATAGACAGAGACGGAACTATAAATAAATATGTTGGTTTTTTGAAAGACATTGAAGAGTTTGAGTTGACAGATAATTGTGCTGAGGCAATCAGAAAAATTAATAAATCCGGATATCTCGCAATTGTTGTTACTAACCAACCTGTTGTTGCGCGTGGTGAAGTAACTGAAAATGAATTGTCCCAGATTCATAACAAGATGGAAACGCTTCTCGGTAATAAATGTTCGTATCTTGACGGTATATATTATTGTCCGCATCATCCTCATAAAGGCTTTGAAAATGAGATTGTTGAACTGAAAATTGATTGTGATTGCAGAAAACCAAAGCCCGGGATGATTTTTGCAGCAGTTGAGGATTTTAATATAGATCCGAAAAATTCATGGGTTATCGGTGACAGCGAAAACGATATAAAAGCAGGAATAGCTGCAGGCTGTAAAACTGTTTTGATTGGTGATAAAGCATTCGGACAGGATATTACAGCTGAGTCATTGTTTTCTGCTGTTGAAAAAATATTGATTTAAAACAGGAGTGTTACACATGAAAACACTTGATAAAAGATTGGAACACCATATAGATTTATTACTTGTCAGATATCCTGTGCTTTGTGAGATCAGAGATGATATAATCAAAGCATATCTGATTCTTGAGGAATGTTATGAAAACGACGGAAAACTGCTTATTGCCGGTAACGGAGGCTCTGCTGCAGATGCAGAGCATATTGCAGGTGAACTTATGAAAAGTTTCAGGAAGAAAAGACCTGTTTCAGCCGGGTTTGCCGAGAAACTCAGATCGGTTGATCCCGTAAGGGGAGCGCTTCTTGCAGAAAAACTTGAGTGCACCTTGACAGCAATTCCGCTGACTGCACATGAAGCACTTTCAACTGCATACCTCAATGATGCGGATGCAACAGGTGTATTTGCACAGCAGTTGTTCGGTCTTGGCAAAAAAGGCGACGTTTTTTTAGGTATTTCAACCTCGGGTAACAGTGTAAATATTATGAAAGCGGCAGTTGTCGCAAAAGCTTCGGATATAAAAATTATCGGATTTACCGGTAAGGGCGGCGGAGAACTTGCAGGGATTGCAGACGTTGCAGTTAAAGTTCCCGAAACTGAAACATATATGATTCAGGAACTTCACCTCCCCATATATCATTGCTGGTGTCAGATGCTTGAAGATAAATTTTTCGGATAATAAAAAGGATGTGAAAAACGAAAGTTTTTTACATCCTTAATTTTTTATCTTGTTTTAATTATTGTGTATGAGCCTGAAGCCAGTTTTTTGAAGCTTCGGCTGTCTTCAAAGGAATATCCCGATTCAAGAATTATTCTTCCTGATATCTCTTCGGGGATTTTTATTGTGAGTGTGATTTTTTCATTATCTCTTACCCATGAAGATTCAATTCTGCCTGCAGGAGCATTGTGCCATGCCTGTGCATGGGTGAGTGTGTCAATAAAACACGGAGCAATATTGACCTGGTTTACATCGTTGCCTGTCGGATTGACTCTTATGCCTGCAGGGTACTGCATGAACCAGCTGCTTATATCTCCCCAGAAATGGTGATTCATGGATGAAACACCTTTGTCTGTTTCATAAAACTGTTCCCAGAGGCTTGTTGCACCTCTTTGTATCAGATTGCCGTATGAAGGATAATCCGGACGGGTGATCATTTCGTATGCAAGGTTGCTGTATCCGAATTTGGCGAGAACATGGAAGATGACTCTGCCGCCGAGCACACCAACATCCATACAGTTGTTTTTTTCGTGAATAAATTCAAGCAGACGGTCAAATGCACTGCCGCTTTCTGACGGATCAAAAACTTCGTAGAAAATTGCCATTGCCTGAGATGTCTGACAATTTCCTGCAGCTGTCATTGTTTCGTAATTGATAAGCTTTCTGCGTATGGCAGTTCTGAATTGTTTTGCAATTGTGTCTGCAAAGTCTCTTTGCGGTAACATTCCTGCTGCATCAAACAGAAATGCAGCCTTTTTTGCAATATCCATTGCCATTACGGATGATGTGAATTCAAGAGGGGCTATGTAATCGTTAGCTTCTCTGCTCACATGGCACCAGTCACCGAGTCCGAATTCCACAAGCCCGTCTTTGTTCATTTTTGTTGTGAGGAAATGAAGATATGAAACAATTGCTTTTGCAGATTCGTGAATCATTTCCGTTGTGCCGCGGTAAATATAAACATAATAAGGCAGATAGACAAGAACACAGTCCCAGGCAGGGCCGAGACCTCTTCCGTAACCCCAGGTATCAGTGGGAACGATACCCGGAATCATGCCATCATCATTCTGAGCTTTACAGATGTTGCGGAGCCATTCTCGGTAGCTCGTTTCAACGGAAAGATTCAATATCATGTGTTCTGCAGAAAGAGCTGCATCAGCTGTCCAGCCGTTTTTCTCTCTTTGAGGACAATCTGTGGGGAAGTAGTAGAAGTTCGCAAGGTCGCTGCGGCGTGTCATTTCCTGAAGCTTATTTGCAGTTTCGTCCGAGCAGGAAAAATTTCCGTTTTCTTTTATGTCGGAGTTCATTACGAGGTAAGTCAGCAGGTCCTCGGTAGCCTGGTCTTCTGTTATTCCTTTTACAAGTACATATCTGAACCCGTGGTATGTAAAACGTGGGATATATGTTTCAGTTCCTTCACCTTTGCAGGTATATATGTCGCGGTGAATCAGCTGAAGGTCATGCTGATACTGTTCATTGTTTTTGAAGAACCATAATCCGTCAAAGGATATTTTGTTATCAACAAGTCTTTCAACGTGAATCATATCAATCTGCTGATTTTTCTTGCCTTTGACCGAGAGACGGCATACACCTGCACAGTTCTCTCCGAAATCATATCTGTACCCGTCATCTTCTTTTGTTATTGATACGGGTTTTATTTCTCTTGTGACAACAATCGGTTCAGCTTTGCATATTGCTGTTTCCCCTCGGGGCATATCGGCAGATATGGCATTTTTCCAAGCTGAATCGTCAAAGTCGGAAGTGTTCCAACCCTGAAGTTCAAGATTTGCATTGTAGTGTTCACCGAAACGGTAGTCGTCAAAAGTTATGGGAGAATTACAGGTGAGGAAATTTTCGTCTGATTCTATGCAGTGTTCATTTCCTGCATCGTCAGTCCATTTCAATGATAATGCAAAAGACGGTGAATTTCTGAAAACGGCTTTGTCAAAATCCCATATGTAACCACCGGGATTGTTCTGAAAACCGTTTCCCAGAAGGATTCCTATTGTGTTTTTGCCCTTATTTAACGGTACTGAATATTCATCGTAATAAATATAATGATCTGTATTGCTTATATAAGGTGCCAATGCACCTTTTGTATAATGTTTTCCGTTTATATAAAGCTCGTAAAAGCCGCATGCAGTAATGAGAATATTACCGGTTACATCAGATTCGCAGTTGAATGTTCTGCGGAAATACGGAGCAGGTACATGTTCGTCCAGAGTTGTGTATGTGCTTGTTGCACGGATGAAATTCTTCGGAAAGTTCATTTTTATCATTCCTAATAACTTTTTTTATAAGTATAGCATAAGTTGTATGTCATCTTCAATTGAAAATTTCATAATCTGTGTTATTTTGCTTTTCGGAATATTGACAATAATCTTAAAAAAAGTATATACTTGAAGAAAATGCGAGGTGTTTCATATGGGGAATATATTTAAGCTGAACAATGATTGGAAATTCCATTTGGGAGATGTTCCCGATGCAGATTATATGGGGTATGACGATGCTTCATGGAAGAATGTTACCCTGCCTCATGATTGGTCTGTTGAATATCCCTTTGAAAAAAGTAACGCAAGCGGCACGGGATATCTTCCCGGAGGCACTGCATGGTACAGAAAGCATTTTGTTTTGCCTGAGGATATAAAAGGTAAACGTGTGCGCATAACTTTTGAGGGCGTTTACAAACATTCAAGGGTGTGGATAAACAGTAATTGCCTCGGCGGCAGGGCATACGGATATTCTACGTTTACGTTTGATATAAGTGAGTTTATCCGTGCCGGTGAAAATGTAATAAGTGTCCGTGTTGAACATGAACAGGTTGCTGATTCAAGATGGTTTACCGGCAGCGGTATATACAGAGATGTAAAAATCGAAATATCGGATATGTGCTGTTTTGAAAAAGACGGTGTGTTTGTTTCAACAAAAAATATCAGCAGCAACGGTGATGCTGAAATTATAATTGATTATAAAACAATCGGCTGTGATGAGGCTGAATTTATTGTTGAAGATGAAGAGGGTAATTGTGTTGCAACGGCAGGGGTTGAATCTCCTGCAGGCAGTGTATCGCTGACTGTACCGTGTGCACATCTCTGGTCACCCGATTCTCCGTATATGTATACTCTTGTTTGTCACGCGTTCAAAGATCTTCGCATAACAGATGTACTGAAAGTGCCCTGTGGTGTCCGCACTGCTGTTTTTGATCCGGACAAGGGATTTTTCCTTAACGGAATCAATATGAAGCTCAAAGGCGTCTGTGTGCACCATGATGCAGGTGCATTGGGTGCTGCAGTGCCAACTGCTGTATGGGCACGACGTCTTGAAAAATTCAAAAAAGCCGGTTGCAACGCCATAAGAACAGCTCATAATCCTCCGTCTCCGGATCTGCTTGATCTTTGTGATACAATGGGATTTCTTGTTATGGATGAAGCTTTTGATGAATGGGAAGGTACAAAAAATAAATGGTGGCAGGGACATAATGTATATCCGCCGAAAAAATACGGATATGCAGAGGATTTCCCTATGTGGCACAAGGCAGATCTTGAAGCAATGGTTCTTCGTGACAGAAATCATCCGTCAATAATTCTCTGGTCAATCGGAAATGAGATTGATTATCCGAACGATCCTTATGTTACACCATTGTTCGGTGAGGTGCTCGGCAATAATGATAAGGGAAAACCTGCCCGTGAGCGTCAGTACGATGATAAGAAGCCTAATGCAGACAGACTTGCTGTTGTTGCAAAGGAGCTTGTGGATATAGTTCACAATATTGATACAACACGTCCCGTGCTCTCTGCGTTGTCTTTCCCCGAACTTTCAACAAGAACAGGCTTTGCAGATGTGCTTGATATTTCAGGGTATAATTACAGAGAAAGACTTTATGAGGAAGATCATAAGCGCTTTCCCGACAGAGTGATAATGGGCAGTGAAAACGGTCACGATACATCGGCATGGCTTGCAGTTAAGAATAATGACTACATCTGCGGTCAGTTTTTATGGACTGGAATAGACTTCCTTGGTGAATGTCACGGTTGGCCCTCAAGAATATCTCAGGCAGGTATGCTTGATCTTTGTGCATATGAAAAACCTCTTTTCTGGCACAGGAAAGCAATGTGGACAGAAGAACCTTTTGTAAAAATTGCAGTTTCATCAGGTGAGTCATCAGGTGTCTGGACAGACAGGTTTGTATATTCAGGTAAAAATGGCGAAAAAGTGTATGTCAGCTGTTATACGAATTGTGCAGATGCAGAGCTGTTTATTAACGGGAAATCTCTGGGTAAGAAAAATGTTGAAGGCTACAGAGCAACATGGGAAGTACCTTTTGAAAAGGGGAGTCTTACTGCAAAGGCAGGTAGCGCAGAAGATTCTCTTGCAACACCTGAAAATGCTGAAAAAATCATACTCTCATGTGATAAAACAGAAATGACAGCGGACGGACTGGATATAATTCAGACAGAAGTTACTCTTGTTGATAAAAACGGAAATATTTCAGCTCTTGATGATAAAACTGTATTTTATCAGATATCGGGTGATGCTCAGATTCTTGCAATAGAAAACGGTAATCCCTGCGATCTTACCTGCTACAATGAAAAATACAGAAATACATATTACGGCAGAGCGATTGTATATCTCCGTGCCGGAACAATGGCAGATGACATAGTTCTTTATGCTTATACCAAAGACGGTCTTAAGGCAAAAGTGAATCTTATAAGCAAATAATTTATGAAAAACCGACTGCCGGTAAAGAAATTAATCCTTACCGGCAGTCGGTTTATTAATGAGGCAGTTAATGGTTATTTTCAGATCCTAACAAAATTAATTATAACAAATCAAAAACGCAAAGTCAATAGAAAATAGCAACAATGTATACAAAATCTACTTAATAAACAAATAAAAAGTGTAAACTTTATACAAATTTACATCTTGAAAAATAAGAAATGCTGTGCTATTATATAGACACAGAGAGGTGATACCAATGTACAGGTAAAAACCTGATGCTCACTGTAAAAGCTGAAAAATAAAAAAATAAATCAATTGTCAATTAACAACCACAGCTTAAACAATGAGTAAAACAGATGTCTTATAAAGAAAGAATTTTCGAAGCAGAAGTTAATCTCACTTAGAGAAAATTAAAATTAATGCAGTTCGGAAGACAGACAGAATGAAGACATCAAAAAATCTGAGAAAGCGAAGGTATACAAAATGATGCTCGATACAAAGAGTGAACAGAAATAACCCTCGACTGAAGTTCCGGGATGGACAGTCGAGGGTTATTTCTTTTTTGTTTAGCATTTTTCAGCCTATGTAAAAAATCTTATTCTTTAATTTTTTTTGTATTTATCAATGACCATGAAATTACGGCAATTGATGAAATTATACATAAAATTGTATGCAATGAATTGATATCACCGATATTTCTCTTTTCTGCAATGCCTATGAACATGTATACAAAAATTATGTACGCAACAAAGCAGGGAAGCAATATGCTGAACAGTTTTGTTGTGCTTATATTTTTTGCGTTGAATCCGAATTTTACATTTATCAGGATAACTGCGGCAACAGCTGCAATCACAGCAATAATAACAGCAATGATAATGTACGGTGAATCTTCATATCGTACAAGGACGGGACGTACAACGTTTACACCGATAAGGAATACAAAGCCAAGTGCGAAAGTAAGAATTGAGTTTGCTTTTTCAGGCACTTTGCTGAATGTTATTTCAGGCAGATTTGCAGTTTCTTTCAGTTTGAGAATATATGCAGTAATGAGTCCGCCTGCGAAGAAACCTGTAAAGTATTCCCAACAGCTCCATGGATATATAAATGATGTGAAAGCAGGTGCACTTTCCATATGATATCCGCCGTTGCCGAAATAGAAGAAGAGGTCTGAAATTGTTATTGCAAAAGCAAAAGCAGCAGACACAAAAAGGCCTGTTCTTGCACTTGTTTTATCTTTAACAATAAATCTGACAGCCAGAATTGAAAATATAGCACGGATAGCAGAAGCGATTGTTTCAACAGATGAAAAATAATTTCTTCCGCCTTCTATTTTTTTGCCCCATGAGATGTTGTCAAAATGCTGAAGATATGCTTTGAATGCATCAGCTTCCATGTCAGCAGCTGCGAGACCGTTTTCGAAAAGTTCTGCAGCCTGAGGTTGTATCATGTTAAGAATCCAATGGGAAAGAGATGCTTTTGAGATGAGATCTGTAATAAAGAAAACAGCAAGAACAATGACGAAATCCTTTATTTTCCATTGTTTGTCACTGAATCCTCTGCCGAGCATTATTCCGAATAATGTTGCAAGTCCGAAGCCGAGGCAGAGCATGAGTGTTATAGCCGAGGGAACGGATACATATACTGTTTCGGTAACAATACTGTCTGCAGCAGGTCTGTGAAGAACGCCTGTTATCTGGGTAAGGAGTGTACCCCAGGCGGGAACAGTGAGCATGAATGACAGCGATGTCAGTGCCAGCCAGCCGATGTCCATTTTGCTGCGTTCTGATTTTGCAAGCATAATAAACATTGTGAATACAAAACCTGCATTAAGGAGGCCCCATGATGAGCCCCAACCACTTTCACCTCTTATTCGCCACAGAAAACCCATAAGTAATGCACCCATAAGAACTGCAAAAATGTTCTTTAAAGCACGGTTCTTTGCTTTTGTCATAGAATCACCTGTTTATATCAGAATTAAATAAAAAATACTGCCCTAAGACAGCACTCAACATATTTATCATATCATAAAAATAATACTGATGTCAATATGAAAGTTGATAATAGTGCACAAAATCTACTTAATAAACAAAGCTAAATAGTAAGTTTTGTACAAAAATACATCTTGAAAAATGAAAAAATGTGTGATATTATAAAGACACAAAGAGGTGATACCAATGTACAGCTGATAAAGGTTCAGATGTATCAGAACCGAAAATGAATCTTTTTGAAGAACGACCGGATTGAATAAAACAGTGCTTCTCACTTTACGGGAATTATATATAGTTAAAATGCAAGTTTCACCACCGTAGTTCAGACAAAAAGGGAACCGAAAAATAAAAGAAAGTGAGGCTCAGTAAATGAAACTTGACTTCAAAACCGAACAGAAGTAACCCTCAACCGGGAAAAGAAATTTAAACGGTTGAGGGTTATTTCTTTTTGTTTCTGAATGGTTTTTATCGGTTAGTCGAAAAGATCCAGATGTGCTGCTACTCTCAGAATCAGTCTTGCATCTGCAGCTGTAACCCTTAAATCTTTGTTGACATCTGCAGCAAGTTTTTGCGAATCGGTAGGAGTTTCAAGTCTTGCTGAGAAACGAAGTACAGCTCTTGCATCTGCAGCTGTTATTTTCATATCGTTATTAAGGTCTCCGAGCATGAGCAGAATCTGTTCGGATGTGGTAGTCAGTGCAGTGGTAGGTGCAGTAGTTGGGAATGTAGTCGGTACAGTTGTGGGAGCAGTAGTGGGAGCTGTAGTCGGTACGGTTGTAGGAGCAGTAGTGGGAACTGTAGTCGGTACAGTTGTAGGAGCAGTAGTGGGAGCTGTAGTCGGTACAGTTGTAGGAGCAGTAGTGGG
>JAZOUN010000050.1:0-11980 GCA_045658165.1 Acutalibacteraceae bacterium | reverse complement strand
TGACCGGGGAATGATTCAAGGATTTCGTATGCGGGAGCATCTTCTGTGGCAAGCTTGCCGAGAACCTTGTCAAGAAGAGCTTCTGCCATATAATATGTGTAACCGTCAGCAGCCTTTACTTTACAGTAAGTATCTTTGGGGTTTACACAAAGAGCTGTGTTTGAAGGAAGTGTCCATGGAGTTGTTGTCCATGCAAGGAAATATGCATCTTCGCCTGCAACCTTGAAACGTACAACAGCTGAACGTTCTTTTACAAGCTTATAGCCCTGAGCAACTTCGTGTGATGAAAGAGGAGTTCCGCAACGGGGGCAGTAAGGGACGATCTTAAAACCCTTGTAAAGAAGGTCTTTTTCGTAAATCTTCTTGAGTGCCCACCACTCTGATTCAATAAATTCGTTGTGATATGTTACGTAAGGATCATCCATATCAGCCCAGAAACCGACTGTACGTGAGAAATCTTCCCACATACCCTTATACTTCCATACGCTTTCCTTACAGTGTCCGATGAAGGGATCAAGACCGTATTCTTCAATCTGCTCCTTACCGTCAAGACCTAAAAGCTTTTCAACTTCAAGTTCAACGGGAAGACCGTGTGTATCCCAACCTGCCTTACGGGGAACCATACAGCCTTTCATTGTACGGTAACGGGGAATCATATCCTTGATAACACGTGTAAGAACGTGACCGATATGAGGCTTGCCGTTAGCTGTGGGAGGTCCGTCATAGAAAACATAGGGAGTGCCCTTTGCTTTCTCTTCTATACTCTTTTCAAAAATCTTTTCATCACGCCAGAATTTTTCAATTTTCTTTTCCTGCTCAACAAAATTCACATTGGGGGAAATAGGATCGTACATTTTGAAAATCTCCTTTCAGATTATAAATAAAAATGGTCTTCATCCTGCAATACAGGACAAAGACCGAAACTTTGCTTAAAACCACCTGATTACAACATACCATCATATGCGTCCGTTTTAACGGTCGGCAACCGGAGAAGCCTACTGAAATTCAGCCCTCTGCTCCGGAGTGATTTTCGTTTCTTTCCGTGATACTGACCTTGCACCGTCGTCAGCTCGCTTGAATCCGTAAAAGAAATTACTCTCTCCATCACAGCATTTCATTATATCGTGATTATAATATCACAAACATTCAACAAAATCAAGGGGTAAACAATAAAATATTAATCTGAAAAAAGAGGCTGTAAAATACAGCCTCCATGTTTATAAAATTACAAGCTTGCGTAAAACTTTAAAATTTTCAGAACAAAGTTCTTGATGTACTTAACAAAGTCACTCAGAATATCGATAATTGATATTGAAGGTAAACCATTAATGCTGTCATTATCTGCACCATCTGTATCTTCAGTATCATCGGGTGCTTCAGAGCCATCCATACCCTTGCTGCAGACATCACAGTAACCGTCCTCGTCTTCATCCCAACAGAAACCGTAACCGTCTTCAAAATGACCTGCGAAGTACATATCACATTCTGCACAGTAGAGACCTTCTGTGTAGCAGAGGTCCTGACAAGTGCCTGAATGATAATCTGTGTAAACAACATCGTGTTCAACACCATCATCTGCTGTATGTGCAGCCTTTACAAGTGAGAATTCAAATGAAAGATCTTCATAATATGTAGCAACTTCAATGAAATATGTTTCACCTGCTTCAAATTCATACCAGATAACAAAATTAAATGAACCGTTGAAGTCATCATTATATGCAAGCTCATTTCCTTCTGCATCAAATATTGCTGCAGATGCATCGTACATGGTATCATTGATAAAAACATCACTGTAAAGAATTGCAGCAACATCTTCTTCGGGAACAAATTTTCTGACAACGGGATCAAAACCATTGATAGCTACATCCACAGTTTCACCGAGTTCAATAACAGTTGTTTTTGATACATTACCGCATTCACAAATCTTGAATCTTGAATTTTCTGCATCGTGTTCACATACTTTGCCGCAATCAGCACAAGTATCGTCATCCCATTCATGGTCACACTCAAGAGCAATGTCAAATGTTGCTTCTTCATCTGAATATGTACAGATTGTAAGATAATATTCAACACCCGCTTCAAATTCATACTTTTCAGCAAAGTTTGTTGAATCAGCGGAATCGTCAAGCAAATATGTATCTGATTCATTTTCAATTAACACATAAGGATCAACATCATCAGATGCATATGAAGTAACGATTAATGTTTTTGTTTCTTCGGTTACAAATCTGAATGTGGGATTATTTTCTGAAGAAGCAGTTACGGAAATGCGCTCATAAGGTACAATATTTTCTGCCGCACTTACTGCAACAGACATAAGTGAAAAGGCCATAAGGATTGAAAGGATAATTGCCGTGATTTTTTTTGACATAATGATTATCTCCGTTTTAGGTTTTATAATTTAAAATTTAAATTATGTCATAAAGAAAGATAAAAATCAGCACTCTCACCTGCTATTCTGATTGAAAGATATCCTTTTGCATTTTCAAGAGTGAAGGTCTCCATCATTTCATTGACCCTGAACTCATGCACAATTTCGTCATTGAGAAGTAAAACTGCCTTGAAGTTGCCTGAATGCACCTGAAGGTTTGTTATAGTAATATCTATACTGCGGGCTTCTATATTTACACCGTAAATTTCCTCAACACCGGTAAATTTTTTTGATTTGAACTCCTGCTGACCGGTTTTATTGTCTGTGATTTTTGTAAGCCCTTTTGCACCGATATTTCTTTCAATGATGTTGCTGTCCGTAATGGTATGCAATGTGTAAATATCAGGACCGTTAGTATCCTCAATGTGTTCAATTTCAGGGCTGGTCAGCATCATAATTGCAAAAACAACAACAAACACAACAATTCCGATACCGGTCAGCAACTTTTTAATCATAAACACATCTCCTTTTATTTGCTCAACAATTTTTCAAAAGCCTGTTCATTGACTTCTTCAGTTATTTCCGAAACTTATATTAATTCCGTTACCGCTGCCTGAAGAGGATGAAGATGATACATTCGGCAGATAAGGAAGAAGTGCATGTGCAGTATTATACGCAGGCATTGACTGAAGGTATACTTTACCGGGGCCTGTAATTACTGTATGGAAAAATCCTTCTCCGCCGAAAAGTTTATTTTTAAGACCTTTCACTGTCTGAACATTCATGGTACAGGATTCTGTCATTGCGGCAAGATAACCTGTATCAACTACAATACTCTGCCCTGCCGCGAGGTCATATTCCTTACAGTAACCGTCTATTTCAATAAATACAAGACCGTTACCTGAAATTTTCTGCATTATAAAACCTTCACCGCCAAAAAATCCGGAACCCATATTCTGCTGAAAATAAACAGATAAATCCAACCCCTTTTCCATAGCGAGGAATCCGCGTTTCTGAACGATAATTCCGTTACCGGGGGTTACTTCATAAGGAATAATTGAACCGGGAAAGCTTGAAGCAAAAGCTATTACACCGCTGCCGCCCTGTGGTGTATATTCATTAAGAAATATTGATTCTCCGGAAATAAGACGACCAAAAACTTTTTTAAGTCCGCCACCGGTGTTTGTATTCATCTGCATATTAGGACTCATCCAGCTCATTGAACCGCATTCGGTACAAAGAGTCTGACCTGATTCGGGATAACATATAACAACAGGCAGATTACCGCCTTCTATTGAATATTTAACCATTTCTTTTCTCCTTTTTGTTTTTTAATACTATTCTATGTCTTTTTTATACCATAATAAACAAAACATTGTCAACAGTTTTTATTTTTTTGTAAATATTATTGATATATCAACATATTTGTAATATAATTCTGATACAGATATATTTCTCGGAGTGATAAAAAAATGAACAGTAAAAACATATGTATAAATGTGGGGATGAATTCTTCAGTTCCCGAAATCGATCAGCTTGAAGTCATCAAAAATGCAGGTTTTGACGGTGTATTTTTTGATTGGGAAAGAAATGTTGACAGAAGCCGTGAAATCACGAAAGCTCTGAATCTGGGACTCGAGTTACAGTCATTCCACGCACCTTTTTACGGTATGGATGATATTTTTCATGCTGATGACACTCTTTCTGACAAAATGATTAATGACATTATCGGCACAATTGACTGCGCCAAAGAATACGGAACAGATCTTGTAATATGCCATGCAATAATCGGAATGGATAACCACTCCCCCAATGACCTTGGCATAAAAAGACTTAAAAAAGTCATTGAATATGCAGAAAAAAAACAAGTCCGTATTGCATTTGAAAATACGGAAGGCTTAGAATATCTTGAAAAAATACTTACAGCCTACGGTGAATTACCTCATATAGGTTTTTGTTTTGATTCGGGACATGAACTCTGCTACAACGGTGCAGAAGACACACTCGCACGCTTTGGAAAATATCTCTTTTCAACACATCTCAATGACAACATGGGACAGACAGGTGATGAAATAACATTTTATGATGATTCACATCTGCTTCCCTTTGACCATGGTGTCGCTGACTGGGAAAGAATTGCAGACAGACTTCACAAATGCAATTTCGACGGTCCCCTGACCTTTGAGCTTGTGTGCAAAAACAGACCTGAAAGAAACGTAAGCGACAGATACGAAAAAATGACATTTGAAGAATATATTGCAGAAGCATTTGACAAAGCAGACAGATTCAGGAAGATGTATAACAAACAATAATTTGTCGGGATCTTTTAATGAACAATTTACAATTTACAATGTACAATGATTTGCAAAAAACCGCCTGTATCGTTACAACTGCACAATTGTAAATTGTACATTATACATTGTTAATTAATCCGACAAATTCCGATTTGCGATACAAATCCATGTGTTTTCAGAATTTCAACAATATTGATATATAAACATAAAAACTGCCGGGTGTTCACAATGAACACCCGGCGATTGTTTTATTTAATGATGTACTGATTCCACATCTGGATATTACTGATTGTATCTGATTCAAAGACCTGAGTCTGTGATTCTTTTGTCTCAGTTTTTTCGTGATAATATGTGTAAACCAGCTGACGATCTCTGTATCTGTATTCAGTATGAGTTACTGCGGGAACCCATGAAGATCCGCCTGAGAACCACTGATTGTCATAACCGTGACTGAACATACTGCTGTTATAATAACCATACAGACCATATCCTGAATGTGTTACAGACAATGCATACGAAAGATTGATTTCGTCATATCTTGTACAAGCACCGTGAGAACCTGTATTATAGTTCTTTGTGCCGTAGCCGTAACCGTCAGCAGTTCTGTAAATCCAGTACTTATAGTTTGTGTAACCTTCCTTGTCTGTTACGGTTTTAGTTTCAACCTGTCTTGTGTCGCTTGAGGATGCTGCAGTCTTTGACCATGCACTCCAATCACCGTAATCGCCCCATGCTGATGTTGAATTTACAAGTGTGTAGCCTTCTTCTGTCTTATTTGCTGATGTAAGCTTTGTAAGAAGTGTATATGTCCACTTGTTTGAATACAGCTGTGCATTTTCAGGCATTTCAGTATCAAGAGTCCAGTCTGTGATCCAATATGCTTTAAGTGTAATGTTGCCTACAGAATCAAATACTGTATTTTCTTCTACCTTTTCACCTGCAGCTGTATACCAGCCTGCAAATGTGCAGTTTTCTCTTTCGGGCACGGGAAGTGTTCCGATTTCTGCACCGAAATACATTGATTTGCTTGACTGACTTACTGTACCGCCGTTAGCATCAAAAATAACATCAATCATGCCTTTTGCGTATTTTTCAAAGTCTTCTTCACTTATGTATGTAATACCGTCAGCTGTAAGATATTCTTTACCTGTGATATCTCCACAGACAAGAACATTGCCTGTCACCTTCATTTTACCTACAACAGTTTCTGTAAGAGGCTGAAGTTCTGCACTTCTGCATACAACAGTATTACCGTTTTCTGAAGCAAGAGCAACAGTTCCGTTCAGTTTTATATTAAGACCTTTTCCTGTAAGAAGCATTGTGATTCCTTCTGAATTTGCAGTTACACGGTTAAGTGTGACATTTTTTGATGCAAGATCAAGAGGAAGTGATGTGCAATCAACAAATTTAACACCGTTGATTACAGTTGTTTCTGCACCGGATTTAACACTGAGATTTTTATACTCTTTGTCTTTACCCTGCAGTTCAAAACTTGAAACATTACCGATTTCAAGCTTGATATTATCTGTTTTTTCCTGGGGAATTGCAGAAATATCAAGAACTATATTCTTTGCACCTGAAGAAGCTACAGACTGCGCAACTTTTTCATCATGTGCAACAGCAACAAGGTCCGGCACACCTGCAAATGCATTTTCACCGACATCTGTTATTGTTTCAGGAATGGTAAACTTTTTAAGAGATGTACATCCGCTGAATGCATTGTCGCCGATCTTTTCCACGCCATAGCTTATAACATATTCGAGTGAAGAACAACCTTCAAATGCATTATCGGGAATTTCTGTGATATAGTGACCGAGAACAACGCCTTTGATATCCTTATTATTTCTGAACAGCTCTGAACTTATACCTTTTACCTTAACTGATTTGAATGTTCCGTCACCGTTATCTACAGAAACATATGCAGGAACGCTGATAACCGGATCGCATCCTTCAGCAGTGGGAATATATTTATCAATTATACCTGTATCAGGATCAATTCTGAGTCCTTTTGTTGCAATGATTCTGCTGTTTACATAATCATTTACAAATACAGGAACTTCAAACGGAATAATACTTGTTTCATAATCATTGAATGTTCCGTCATATGAATAGTCAAGATATTCTTCTGTTTTATCATCAAGAACATTGTATGTATAAACAAAATAGCACTTATTTGCAACGTCATAACCAACAACAGCAAAAACATGAACTTTACCTGCCATAACAAGTCTGTAATCACCCATTGTCTGACCTGTACTTGAGAAAGATGTTGTTGTTGAGACAATTTCTGATGAATAGTAAGTTATTGTTGAGCTGTATTCATCGCTCTTTGTATCTGTTGTAGCAAGCTCCTGGGCTTCGCTGTTGCTTCCGCCTTCTGCGTAAGATTCACCGTAACCGTACTGTTCACTGACAAGTTTCGATATAGAATTTGCAACAGATTTGTTAGCACTCATAGAGTTGCTGCTTGAGAACCCCTGAGATACATTCCAATTCTTTTCATTTGTCTGTGTATGAATTTTTTCGCCTGAAATTTCGCCGCCAACAGACCAACTGTCTGTACCCGACTTGATTTTTTTCTCTGTTTTTGTATTATCGTAACCGCCTGAAATTTCAAAACTGTTTTTTCCACCGACCTTCAAGGGTCCGAGTTCCAGACCGGCACTTCCTTCTCTTGACAATTTACCGTCAACAGAATAGCCTACAGTCTTGCTGTTTTCAGTTGTTGTTGTATCAGAATGAGCTTTATTTGCAGACAGTTTGAATGCACCGGATGTGGTGTCTGTTGTGCCGCTTGATCCTCCAAGGCTTCCTGTAAGGTTGAATGTATTGGATTTACTTATAGCAACAGATTCAACCTGTTCCTGAGTCTGACCTGTCTGATCAAGATAACTCTGACTAATTTCAGTTGATTTGTTCCAGTCTTTTGACAGTGTCCATGATGCAGAATTTGTTGTTGCATTTGAAATAGTCTGTGCAACTGTTTTTGCCTGAGTTGAACTGATAGAATTCTCTTCTGTTTTGGAATGTTCGGTAATAATTCCGTTTACGCAGTTAAGTTTGAGTGTTGTAAACAGAGGAACATTCTCAATTGTACCTATTTCGTATGTAAACAGAATCATTCCGTTTTCAGAATCTTCCATAACAATAGGATCTTCAAGATTTTTTACTGCATTTGCTTTATTTCTGTTACTTGCCCAGTTTGCATAAAGAGTAAAATTACCTGATGTGCCCACAGGAATTTCATCCCAGACATTACCTTCGTTATCTGACCAACCGACAAAAGTATATTTATCCAGCTTAGGCATAGGAAGTGCTGTTGCTTTGTCTGTTGTATATTCGATTGATTTAACGGAAACCATATCAGATGCAAAATCAACAGTGTAAACGATTTTTTCCCAATGAGCGAAAAGTTCCCAGTCTCTCTTTGAACCCTGAGGAATTTCTGTAACCTGAACTGCATTCTGACCTTCGCCGTTGAACCAACCGAGGAATCTGTAACCTGCAGGTGACTTGAGGTTTCTGAGGATGATTGTTTCATCATCAGGAGTGTATGAAGAATACATATCCTGATTGGGGTTTTCAATATTCAATGATGCAAGATAATTATCGTTACCTGTAACATAGTATGTGATTGAATATTCATTACCTGACAATACGGGGATTGTCTGCTGAGCAATAATAATCATCTGACACTTTGAACAATGTGAACCCTGAGTAAGACCTGTACTTGAATATGTGGGAGCTACAGCTTCATCAATAACAGGTGTATGTCCTGTTGAGAAATCAGGAGTTTCAATTTCTGTTGCACCTGTTGAATCACTGAAATACTTTTTACAGTCATTACAGCTCCATGCAAGAACTTCTGTACCGCTACAGTTTCTGACTTCAGTTATGTTCTGATGTCCTGTTGTTTCTATAACTTCTGTATATTTGCTGCCGCAAAGATCACAAGTAAACTCAAGAATACCGGTTTCAACGCAGTTTGCTTTTTTTGTAATCTTTGATGAGTATTTGTGAGTGTGAGTTGCTGCAATTTCTTTCCATTCTTCAAGATCTGCACCCATTCTCAGGGCAAGTCTTGCGTCGGTAGCAGTAATGTCGCCACTACCGTCAACGTCTGCTCTTTCCAGCATATCTCCTGTAATAAGTTCGAGTTCTGCCGAATGACGCAGAATTGTACGTGCATCTGCAGCTGTTATTATGTTATCATTATTCACGTCACCGGCATAATAACCGTGAACAGGAATAATCATTGATAAGCAAATAACCGTTGCAAGAATAACACTTAAAAGCTTTTTCATGTTATAGCCTTCTTTCTTAAGCTTTTTATACAGTCACATACTACTGCATATTATAAAAATTATACACTTAATAATATATAATGTCAACTTATTTTGTATTAATATACATTTGTCTGTCGGAATGAATTTAGTATGTAAGTTTTGTACAGTTATATAATCAATTTTGCCTCAAGTCACTCTGCAATAACTATAGCAAAGCAAAAACCGCATCGATTTCTCGATGCGGCTAATTTTTGTCTGCTGAAAATTATTTGATAAGAAGTGATTCGCCTGTCATTTCCTTAGGCTGCTCAAGTCCCATGATATCAAGAAGTGTGGGACAAAGGTCACAGAGTTTGCCGCCTTCCTTGAGTTTGTAGTCACAACCGACTGTGATAACGGGAACGGGATTTGTTGAGTGAGGTGTGAATGCATCGCCTGATTCGTCGAGCATCTTGTCTGCGTTGCCGTGGTCAGCAGTAATAATCATCTTACCGTCCATCTTTGCAACAGCATCAGCAAGTCTGCCTACACATTCATCAACAGCTTCAACAGCAGCAACAGCAGCCTCGAAGATACCTGTATGACCGACCATATCGCAGTTTGCATAGTTGATGATGATAACATCATACTTACCTGAAAGAACCTGTTCAACAACAGCGTCTGTTACTTCGTAAGCGCTCATTTCGGGCTTAAGGTCGAATGTTGCAACGTCGGGTGAGTTGATGAGAATTCTGTCTTCACCGGGGAACTGTGCTTCAACACCGCCATTGAAGAAGAATGTTACGTGAGCATACTTCTGTGTTTCAGCAATTCTGAGCTGTGTCATACCGAGTGATGAAATGTATTCACCCATTGTCATTGTGAGGTCTTCGTTGGGAAGAGCAACTGTAACATTGGGCATTGATGCATCATACTGTGTCATGCACACATACTTAACGGGGAAGAAACCGTTCTTTCTTTCAAAACCGTTGAAATCGGGATCAACGAACATTCTTGTGAGCTGTCTTGCTCTGTCAGGACGGAAGTTGAAGCAGATAACTGAATCATTTTCCTTGATAAGTCCTTCTTTATCAATAACAACGGGAAGAACAAATTCGTCTGTAATGCCGTTTGCATATGATTCTTCCATAGCCTTTACGGGGCAGTCACACTGATTACCTTCACCGTAAACCATAGCCGCATAAGCCTTTTCTTCTCTGTCCCATGCAAAGTCACGGTCCATTGCGTAGTATCTGCCGGAGATTGTTGCAATCTTACCGAGGCCGATTTCATTGAACTTATCAAGGCAATCGAGCATAAAGCCCTTGCCTGATTCAACAGAAACATCACGGCCGTCTGTGATAGCGTGAACGTAAACATTTTCAACGCCCATTTCCTTAGCCATTTCAACAAGACCGAAAAGGTGCTCGATGTGGCTGTGAACACCGCCGTCTGAAAGAAGACCCATAAGGTGAAGAGCTGAATTCTTTTCCTTGCAGTTTTCCATTGCAGCCTTAAGCTGAGCATTCTTTGCAAGTTCACCGTCTTTGATCATCTTTGAAATCTTAACAAGCATCTGATAAACAACTCTGCCTGCACCGATGTTTGTGTGACCGACTTCAGAGTTACCCATCTGACCGTCGGGAAGACCAACGTCAAGACCTGATGCACCGATAAGTGTGTTGGGGTTTTCTGCAAAAAGCTTGTCAAGACAAGGGGTTTTTGCAAACTCGATTGCATTTCCCTTAACTCCGGGATTTGAACCGAAACCGTCCATTATACATAAAACATAAGGTTTTTTCATTTTTTTATCCTTTCCAAATAAAACGGTCAAGGAGTTCCCTGCCCGAAATATTGATTAATTATTTTGAAGCAGCTTTAACGATGATTGAGAAATCTTCAGCCTTGAGTGATGCGCCGCCGATAAGCCCGCCGTCAACATCTTCCTTTGCAAGGAGTTCGTCAGCATTAGCAGCGTTCATTGAACCGCCGTACTGAACAACCATCTTGTCAGCAGCTGCCTGACCGTAAAGTTCAGCAACGCAAACTCTGATAGCATGGTTAACTTCATTAGCCTGATCAGCTGTAGCTGTCTTGCCTGTACCGATAGCCCAAACGGGTTCGTAAGCGATGATGATGTTGTCAAGTTCTGCTTCTGAAACACCGCCGAGAGCGATCTTGGTCTGCATACGTACAACTTCTTCTGTGATGCCCTGTTCTCTCTGTTCAAGATATTCACCAACACAGAGGATTACTGTAAGACCTGCATCAAGAGCAGCTCTTGTTCTCTTCTGAACAGTTACATCTGTTTCGCCGAAGTACTGTCTTCTTTCTGAGTGACCGATGATTACATAAGGAACACCGATTTCCTTAAGCATCTTTGCTGAAACTTCACCTGTGAAAGCACCGCTTTCTGCCCAGTGACAGTTTTCAACACCGATTTTGATGTTTGAACCTTCTGCTGCTTCCATTGCTGCAAAAACGTCAATGTAAGGAACGCAGAGAACAACATCACAATCTGCACCTGCAACGAGGGGCTTCATTTCTGCGATGAGAGCCTTTGTTTCAGCAGGAGTCTTATTCATTTTCCAGTTACCAGCAATAACTGCTTTACGAAGTGCTTTATTCATTTCAATTACCCTTTCATATATACATGTACGGACGGGCAAAGCCCGCCCCTACGATAAGTCAATTATTTTGTAGCGATACAAGCGATACCGGGAAGGTCTTTACCTTCGAGGAATTCAAGTGAAGCACCGCCGCCTGTTGAAACGTGTGTCATCTTGTCGTTGAAGCCGAGCTTCTTAACAGCTGCTGCAGAGTCACCGCCACCGATGATTGAAACAGCGCCTGCATCTGTTGCAGCTGCAACAGCCTTAGCAACTGAGATTGTACCTGAAGCGAACTTGTCCCATTCTGAAACGCCCATAGGTCCGTTCCAGATAACTGTGCCTGCACCTTCAAGTGCTGCTGCGAAGAGTTCTTCTGTCTTGGGACCGATGTCAAGACCCATCCAACCGTCGGGGATCTTGTCGCTGTCAACAACTTCA
>JAZOUN010000049.1:0-6259 GCA_045658165.1 Acutalibacteraceae bacterium | reverse complement strand
AGAAGACAGCAGCTGTTGAAGAAACAGCTCCCGCAGCAGAAGCTGCAGAATAATTTCCTTATGAAAGGATGTTTCAAATGCTGAATAGTGCTATTATCATGGGCAGACTCACAGCTGATCCCGAGCTCAGAACAACTTCTTCAAATATTTCATTTGTCAGATTCTCAGTAGCTGTTGACAGAGCTTATCAGAAACAGGGAACAGAAAGACAGACTGATTTTATCAATGTTGTCGCATGGCGTCAGACAGCTGATTTTGTATCAAGATATTTCCGTAAGGGTCAGATGGTTGCTGTTCAGGGTTCAATTCAGACAGGTTCTTATGAAAAAGACGGTGTCAGAAGACAGACCTTTGAAATCGTTGCCGATAATGTAAGCTTCTGTGGCTCAAAGAATGAGTCAGGTGCTGCAACAGCTGACAGATACCCCACACCCGGTGTTCAGCCCGCATCCTTCCAGAACAACTCTGCAGATGATTTTGCAGGTGTTGATGCAGTGGAAGATGATCTTCCGTTCTAAATTATAATAGGAGGTTTACCGTAATGGCTTACGATAAAGAAAAGGGCGGACGTCCCGGCAACAGAAAAGGCCGTAGAAAAGTCTGCACATTCTGCGTAGAAAAGGCAGAATATATCGATTATAAGGATGTAGCAAAGCTTCGCCGCTTTACATCTGAAAGAGCAAAGATTCTTCCCAGAAGAATCACAGGTACATGTGCAAAGCATCAGAGAGAGCTTACAACAGCTATCAAGCGTGCACGTCAGATCGCTCTTCTTCCTTATACAAGTGACTAATATGTCAGATTCAGACAGTCCTTTCAGGGCTGTCTTTTTTTTGTATACAGTATTGAATGCAGATATTAAATAGTATATAATGTAGAAAAAATGAGAAAGTGTGATTCTTTTGAAAATATATGAAGTTGCGGCTTACGGTGCAATCGGAGACGGTAAAACAAATGATGTAAAAGCTATCCAGTCTGCTATTGATGATTGTGCTGCTAATGGTGGCGGCAGGGTAGTACTTGAAAGCGGCAAAATATACTACAGTAATTCTGTTCAGCTTAAAAAGAATGTTGACCTGCATCTGCAGAAAGGTTCTGTACTTAAAGCAACGTCAGATATCGACGGTTATATCAGACCTTGTAAGATGATAAATGATCCTAAGACTGCACTTGTGGGCAATCCTGTAACAGGTAAACCATCTTTTGTGTTTATTTATGGCTATGAAGCTGACGGTTGTTCAATTTCAGGTGAAGGCACAATTGACGGCAATTGCTATTCTTTTGTAAAAAGAAAGGATCAGTATTATGTAACGGGTGATTTTTATCCACGCCCCACTACAATTTATATCGAAAAGAGTAATAATATTTCTTTCCGTAATATAACTATTACTAATGCACCTTTCTGGACATTGCATCCTGCCGGTTGTGATGATGTACTTATTTCTCACATACGAATTCTAAACCCTCTCGATGTTGCAAACAGCGACGGTATTGATCCTGATCATTGTTCAAATGTCAGAATTATCGGGTGTCATGTGACATGTGCAGATGATTGTATTTGTCTCAAGACTACTAACGGTAACAGAGAATACGGTCCCTGTGAGAATATAATAATTTCAGACTGTACACTTACTTCAACTTCGGCTGCTGTTAAAATCGGTACTGAGGGTGTCGGTGATTTCAGAAATATTATTGTAAGTAACTGCATTATTTCAAAGAGTAACCGAGGCCTTTCAATTCAGATCCGTGACGGAGGTAACGTTGAAAATGTTACTTTCTCCAACTGTATTGTAGAAACACGCAGATTCTGCTCAGATTGGTGGGGAACTGCAGAGCCTATTACAATAACATGTTTCAGAAGAGATGAAAACACTGTAGCAGGTCATATCAGAAATATAAGATATTTCAATGTTACCTGTAAAGGTGAAAACGGTGTTCTTATATACTCATCACCGGAAAATCCCGTTGAAAATGTTGTTTTTGAGAATTGCAGTATTCATCTTGAAAAAACTTCAAAGTGGGATTGCGGACTTTACGATCTCAGACCTTGTATAGATCACGGTATTGAAAAGTCAGACAACGCAGGTTTCTTTATAAGAAATGCAGAAAATGTCAGAATTGAAAAAACAAGTGTCACATGGGGAAGCGAACCTTATAAATTTTATAAGCACGCTCTTGACGGTGCAGGCATAAAATGTCTTGAGCTTTGCAGAAATAATTTCACATCTCCTGATGTGCAGCCTATAAAACTTGAAGACATTACATGTATCTGAAGATGAAAAAAGTGGTTGAATAAGTAAAAAAAGCTTGACAAATCAGTTGGTTGGTGCTAATATATCTATGGTTAGGCTATGCTAACTGATTTTTTATTAGGTTTTTGGTTAGTGTATGCTAACTTATTTGGAGGTTTGTGTATGAAAACACTCAGAGATGCTAAGATAGGTGAATCCGTCACTGTTGTAAAACTACACGGTGAAGGTGCAATAAAAAGACGTATTATGGATATGGGAATAACAAAAGGTGTTAAAATAAGTATCAGAAGAGTTGCCCCACTTGGTGATCCGATAGAAGTAACTGTACGAGGTTACGAGCTTTCATTAAGAAAAGCCGATGCCGAAATGATAGAAACTTTATAAGTTTTTATCAGCGTTATTTTAGAAAGGATGATCGATTTGGAAATTAAAATTGCTCTTGCCGGTAATCCCAATTGCGGAAAAACCACATTGTTCAATGCATTGACAGGTTCAAACCAGTATGTCGGTAACTGGCCGGGTGTTACTGTAGAAAAAAAAGAGGGCAGAATGAAAAGTAACAAAGATGTTATTGTTACTGACCTGCCCGGTATATATTCGCTGTCTCCGTATACCCTTGAAGAAGTTGTTGCAAGAAATTATCTTGTAAATGAAAAACCTGATGTTATTCTCAATATTATAGACGGTACAAATCTCGAAAGGAACCTTTATCTTACAACTCAGCTCATTGAGCTTGGCGTCCCCGTTGTTATTGCAATAAATATGATGGATGTTGTTAGAAAAAACGGAGATATAATAGATATTGAAAAACTTTCATCGGCAATAGGCTGTAAAATTGTCGAAATTTCTGCACTCAAGGGTACAGGAATTGAAGAAGCCGCAAAAACAGCAATAGAAGCAGCCGGGAAAGGAAAAATAATCCCTCGTCATATCTTTTCAGGCACCGTTGAGCATACACTTGCACATATTGAAGAGGCTGCTGTTCACAATATGGATTCTCGTATGCAGCGTTGGTATTCAATTAAGATTTTTGAGTGTGACAGTAAGGTTCTTGAGGAACTCGGTCTTGAAAACTCAGTTTTGAATCATATTGAAGAAGATATAAAACTTCTTGAGTTTGAGTTGGATGATGATGCTGAAAGTATAATCACCAACGAAAGATATAATTATGTTGAATCAGTTCTTAAGGATTCTTATAAGAAAAAGAAACTCAGACAACAGAGTATTTCTGATAAAATTGACAGAATAGCAACTCACCGTGTTCTTGCTTTGCCTTTGTTTGCGTTGATAATGTTTCTTGTGTACACAATTTCAATGGGAACAATAGGTAGCAGTATTACGGATTTTATGAACAATACATTGTTCGGTGAATGGGTTGTTCCTGGTGTTACACAGTTGCTTGAAAAAATAAACTGTGCTTCATGGCTTGTCAGTCTGATTGCGGACGGTATTGTCGGTGGTGTAGGTTCTGTTCTCGGTTTTGTACCTCAGCTTCTTATTCTGTTTGTTATGCTTTCTCTTCTTGAAGATTGCGGATATATGTCCCGTGTTGCTTTTATTATGGATAAATTATTCCGTAAATTCGGATTGTCAGGAAAAAGTTTCATCCCTATGCTTATTGCATCAGGATGTGGTGTTCCGGGTGTTATGGCAAGCCGTACAATAGAGCTTGAAAGAGACCGTCGCATGACAATACTTACAACTTGCTTTATACCTTGCGGTGCCAAAATGCCGATTGTCGGTTTTGTTGCTGCTGCATTGTTCGGACAAAGTCCTTTGGTTGCTGTGTCTGCTTATTTGTTAGGTGTTGCTGCTGTTGTTTTGACAGGAATAATGCTTAAAAAGACAAAGCCTTTCTCAGGTGATCCTGCACCTTTTGTTATGGAATTACCTTCATATCACATGCCGGTTCCCTCAAATGTTTTCAGAGCCACAGCAGAAAGAGGCTGGGATTTTGTAAAACGTGCAGGTACTGTAATTGTTGCCGCTAGTGTGATTGTATGGGTTCTTAACAGTCTCAGTTTTACAGGCGGACTTCATTACATCTCAGGCGAAAATGAAGTATCTATACTCAATGCAATCGGTTCATTTATAGCAATTCTTTTCAGACCTCTCGGATTTGGTACATGGCAGGCTGCTGTTGCAACAATTCTCGGTCTTGTTGCAAAAGAAGAAGTTGTAGGCGTTTTCGGTTCACTTTCTTCAATGGCAAACTCAGATCTTGCAATGGAACTTATTGAATCAGGCAGTTCTGACCTTGCTCTTATGGGTCAGGAGTTTTTTGCAGGGAATAAGTTTGCAGCTTATTCATTTATGATGTTCAATCTCCTATGTGCCCCTTGTTTTGCTGCAATGGGTGCAATCAGAAGAGAAATGAATGATTGGAAATGGACTGCATTTGCACTCGGCTATATGACTGTATTTGCTTATTCAACATCTCTTGTTGTTTACCAGCTTGGTATGGCATTTTCAGGCAGTGCAGATGTTCCGGGGCTGATTGCATCAGTTGTTATTATCTGTGTAATGTTGTTTATGCTTTTCAGACGCGGTTATTCAAAAGAAAAAACACTGAAAAAGTAACAGGAGGGAAGTATGGTTGCTTTTCTTTCAGAAAATGCAGGAACTATTATAGTTCTTTCAATCCTTATTTTTGTTCTTGTTCTGATTTTTGCAAAAATGATCAGAGATAAGAAAAAAGGAAAGTGTATGTGTTACTGCGGTTGTTTAGGTTGTCCTTCACAAGGTTCTTGCAGCAGTAAAAATAATCAGTAAAGTTCAGATATTAATTCCGTCAATATAAACCTTAAGATTTGTATGAAAACTCGGCTTGTTGTTTTTAAGACGCTGCCGGACATTTTCGTATGCTTGTTGTGTTATAACATAAAATTTATTTTCACATTTCAGTGCATAAATAAATCCTATTGCCGGAGGTTCTTTGCTGTAACCGTAGTATAATCGTTCTGTCATAATATCACTTCTTTTAATGAATTTATATATATTTAGACAAGAACATTATTTTTTTGAAACATTTTGTAATGAATATTATAAGCAAAGAAGTATTTTCACAAAGAAAGTGCTTCTTTTTTTGTTTGAATACAACAGTATTGTGTGTAATAATAGCATTGCATGTATTTTTATATTATAATTCTTCTAAATACTGTCAACGATTACTGCAAAAATCCAACGATTACCTTTTTAATAAAATGAAAAATGCCTCCAGGGAAGTAATTCTCCGGAGGCTGCTTTTATGTCATAAGCAATTTTATTAGGTAATTTTACTATGCCGATAATCACAAATTGTTTATAAATTTATTTCTGATTTGATTTTGCGGTGTTAATGGAGGATATCAATATTCGTTTTATTTCCAAACAATCTTCTAATAATGAATTGTGCATTTTTTTATCTATGTACTCTGACATATAAAGCAGTTTAATCCAATACTCAGTTTCAGCAGTTTCTTTCAGTGCAATATGCATTTTTGCAATAAAATCGGCAGGGCTTTGTCCGTAATTTGCCTCATTTATATTGGCACCGATGCTTGTACCGCTACGTATTATTTGTTTTGCAATCGTCAAACCTTTTTTGTTTTTAATTAAAAAGTCGTGTAGTTTTACAATTCTTGAAGCAAATACGATAGATTTATCAATTAATATATTTTCTTTCATATTTTCACGTCCTTTATAGGTATTATATCATAGATGACATGAAATTACAATCGGGTGCGGGTGCCCCGCCCGACATTATTCATTATTAATTATTCATCAGCTTTGCGGCTTCATTATTCATTCGAAAATCCGTTCTAATAAATGAATAATGAATGATTAATATTGAAGAATGAATAATACAAACGAAAATCCGTCCACTATAGTGAACGGATTTTCGTTTGGCTGAGGAGGCGGGATTCGAACCCACGAATGCAGCAGTCAAAGTGCTGTGTCTTACCGCTTGACGACTCCTCATTGTTAAATTTTTGATATAAAAAAAGCAAATCAACAAGTGATTTGCG
>JAZOUN010000048.1:0-4054 GCA_045658165.1 Acutalibacteraceae bacterium | reverse complement strand
TTAAATCCGTTGTCATGAAGTGCTTTCATAACTGCATACATATCTATACTGCCACATGATGAAAGATGTGCTCTTTCTTCAAAACCGTTTTCAAGAACTGCGACATTACGCATATGAACAAAGTGGATTCTGCCCATTTTTCCATATTTTGCACCCATTGAAACAACATCGTTCTTATTTGAACAACCGAGTGAGCCTACACAGAATGTAAGTCCGTTATGGGGATCGTCAACAAGAGAAAGGAATTTGTCAAGATTCTTTTCATCTGTAATGATTCTGGGAAGACCAAAAATGCTCCAGCAGGGATCATCCTCATGAATAGCCATGTTGATGTCATATTCAGCTGCAACAGGAATTACTTTTTCAAGGAAATATTTGATATTATCCCAGAGATCATCTTCTGTCATTGCATTGTACTCTGCAACAACTGAAGCGAGTTCATCTCTTGTATAAGATGCATCCCAACCGGGAAGTGTGAGGTCTGAATCACTCTTGAGGGGATCAACCTTATCAACCTGCTCCTGATAATAAACAAGTGAAGTTGAACCGTCGGGAAGAACATGGTCAAGCTGTGTTCTTGTCCAGTCAAAAACGGGCATAAAGTTGTAACAGATACATTTTACGCCTGCTTCACCGAGTCTTCTTATATTTTCACAGTAATTTTCAATATATTTTTCACGTGTGGGTTTACCGAGCTTGATATCTTCATGCACGGGAACAGATTCAATAACATCAAACTTAAGACCTGCATCTTCTGTCAGCTTCTTAAGTTCTGCAATGCTTTCACGGCTCCATACTTCACCTACGGGCACATCATAAACAGCAGTAACAATTGAATCCATACCGGGAATCTGACGGATATTTTCAAGGGTTATTTTATCATCCTTGCCGTACCAACGGAAAGAAAGTTTCATATTATCAGTCCTTTATTTCAATATACTATAAAGATACTACATTTTTACGCTTTTTGTCAAGATATTAATAAAACTCGACACTTTATTGTTATAAAGTATTGAAATTTCCAAAAATATATGTTAGAATTCATTTTAAATATATTTAAAGAGAGATGATACAAAATGAATTTAGAAGTTTTGGCATTCGTACTGTATCTGCTTCTTATGCTCGGAATCGGATTTATTTTCTTTTTCAAGGATAAAAAAGCAGCCGGCGGTGCAAAAGACTATTTCCTTGGCGGAAGAAGCATGGGTCCCTATGTTACAGCCATGAGTGCACAGGCATCAGACATGTCAGGTTGGCTCCTCATGGGCTTCCCCGGCAGTATCCTTGCATTCGGCTTCGGTAAAATGTGGATCGGTATCGGTCTTGCACTCGGTACAATTCTCAACTGGATCCTTGTTGCTAAAAGACTCAGAAGTTTTTCTGCAGCAGCAAATGACGCAATTACAATTCCCCAGTATCTTTCAAACAGATTTGCAAGCAAAAGCCCCGCATTGAGAATTATCTGTGCTATCGTATTCGCAGTATTCTTCACAGTTTACGTTGCATCAAGCTTTAAGGCAGGCGGCACACTTTTCGCATCTGTTATTCCTACACTTTCACAGGGAACAGCAACACTTATCTTCGGTGCAATCATCATTGCATACACATTCACAGGCGGTTTCAAGGCTGTTTGCTGGACAGACTTCTTCCAGGGTCTTATGATGCTTGTAGCTATCATGACAGTACCTGTTGTTATCCTTATTACAAAGGATGTTAACTTCGCAGCAATCAATGAAGGCTTCATCGGCACAGCTAATGAATTTGTTACAAACCCCTTTGAAGCAAGCTGGCAGGATATCGTTTCAGGTCTTGCATGGGGTCTCGGTTACTTCGGCATGCCCCACATTCTTGTAAGATTCATGTCCATCAAAAAAGCAAGTCTCATCAAAAAGTCAGCAACAGTTGCTATTATCTGGGTTATTCTTTCACTCGGTGCAGCAATCGTTATTGCATACCTCGGCAGAGTTCTTCATCCTGAACTTATCGCAGAAGGCACACAGGAAACAATTTTCATTGTGCTTGTACGTGAACTCTTCCCCGCATTCGTAGCAGGTATCCTTCTTTCTGCTATTCTTGCTGCGGCAATGAGTACAGCTGACTCACAGCTTCTTGTTGCTTCATCATCATTTACAAGCGACATTTATCAGCCCGTTATCAGAAAGAACGCTTCAGATAAAGAAATCCTCTGGGTAGGCAGAATCGTTGTTATCGTTCTTGCTGTTATCGCTTACTTTATTGCTGTTAACCCCAATGCAGGCAGCATCATGGGTCTTGTTGAAAACGCATGGGCAGGTTTCGGTGCTGCATTCGGTCCCGTAATCATCCTTTCACTCTTCTGGAAGCGTTTCACATACAAGGGTGCAATCGCAGGTATCATCGGCGGCGGTTCAACAGTTATCGCATGGATTGCTCTCGGTCTTTCAGCTGCTGACAAGACAGGCGTTTATGAACTCCTCCCCGGATTCATCGTATGTGCAGTTCTCTGCGTTGTTGTTTCACTTATTGACAAGGCTCCCTCAAAGGAAGTTATTGAAATTTTTGAAAAAGCAACAAGCAAGGATGCTGATTAATAAAGTGTCAGAAAACAAAACGGGATGGTACGGTTATCGTATCATCCCTTATTTTATGCAAAAAAAACAGAACAATTATATTGATTTATAAAATCTGCTTTGGTATACTATTACAGTCTAAGGAGTGAATTTATATGAGCAAAGCAAAAAGATGCCGACTGCTGTTTCTTACCTTTTTAAGAATAGGCGCATTCACATTCGGTGGCGGTTACGCAATGATACCTCTTATTCAGAGAGAAACTGTTGAAAAACACAAATGGATTTCTGACGATGATATACTTGAAATTATTGCCATTGCAGAATCCACACCCGGTCCTATTGCAATAAATTCCGCAACATTTGTGGGATATAAAGTTGCAGGTTTCTGGGGATCATTCTGTGCAACATTCGGTGTTGTTCTCCCCTCTTACATTATAATTTCAATCATTTCACTTCTGCTTAAAGAATTCCACGATATTCAGGCTGTAAAATATGCATTTTTCGGAATCCGTGCAGGTGTACTTGCGCTGATTCTCAAGTCACTGTGGACAATGTTCAAAAAAGTCAAGAAGTCTGTTATTCCATATATTATTGTAGCATTGTCTTTTATTCTCGCTGTGTTTACTGATATCAACGTTCTGTTTATCATTGCAGGAAGTGCTGTATTCGGCATTGTGACTTCTCTTATTCAGGAAAGAAAGGAGAAGAAGATATGATTTTCTGGGAACTTTTTATTACTTTCTTTAAAATCGGTCTTTTCACCTTTGGCGGAGGCTATGCAATGCTTCCTCTTATTCAGGAAGAAGTTCTCGCACACAACTGGATTCCCATGGAGGACCTTATAAACTTCATTGCTGTCAGCGAAAGTACCCCCGGTCCGTTTGCAATCAACATGGCAACATATGTCGGCACCCAGATGGGCGGACTTATTGGCGGTGTGTGTTCCACACTCGGTGTTGTAATGCCTTCATTCATCGTTATTCTTATCGTCGCAAAACTGTTTGACCAATTCAAGAAGAACAAGTTTGTAAAAGGTGCTATGTCAGGTCTGAAACCTGCTGCCGTCGGTCTTATTGCATCAGCAGTAGTTTCAATGGCGCTGATTGTTTTTATACCCAACGGCTTCACAACAGCGATATTCACAAGTGTTGAATTTTATATTTCACTTGCACTTTTCGCAGTAATGAGTGTTCTGGCATTCAAAAAAGTGCATCCGATTCTCATAATTGTAATTTCGGCTGTCGTGGGAATTGTAACGGGATTTGCATTCAAATTGCCGATCTGATCTAAATCTTAATTTAAATTTATAAAAAAGGAGCTGTCAATACAGCTCCTTAAACTTTTTTATTAAAGTGAATCAATATAATCACATGCAGCAAGGGCAGCAATCGCACCGTCTGAACATGCTGTTGCGACCTGACGAATTTTCTTTTTACGGCACTCACCTGCCACAAAAATACCGTTTGTCTTTGTTACACAGCTTTCATCAGAATCTGCATACGCAT
>JAZOUN010000047.1:0-12848 GCA_045658165.1 Acutalibacteraceae bacterium | reverse complement strand
TAAGGAGATTTTATCATGGGTACAATAATGGCAATCGGCGGCGGAAGATATGATGACGGAGAAATTATGCCCGTTCTGAAACATCTTGTTTCTCTTTCGGGAAAAGAAGAACCAAAGGTTCTTTATGTTCCCACCGCAGGTTTTGACTATATAATAGGCGACGAAGTTATTTTTGACTGTTTCCGTCAGTACGGCTGCAAACTTGCAACACTGTTTCTGACAGATCCCACACTCACTCCTGCCGATATAGAAAGAAAAATAATGTCTGCAGATATCGTATATGTAGGCGGCGGCAACCTCAAATTCCTTATGGACACATGGAAGAGAACAGGTGCAGACAAAATATTTAAAAAGGCACACGAAAAGGGCATAATCCTTTCGGGTTACAGTTCAGGTGCAATGTGCTGGTGCGAAGAAGGCTGGGACGACTGCGGTGAAAACCGTGAATTCATCTTCCTTGACTGCATAGGCATTCTTCCCTATTGCTGTGCACCTCATTACGACGGCGATGACTGGCACAAGTTCAGGGATGTTATAAAAACAAGAACAAGACAGGGACTTGCCATAGACAACGGTGCCGCAATTGTTTTTAAAGATGACGAAATATACACTCTCCACGGCAATGACGGCGGAAAGGTATATTACCTTGACAATGACGGCAACGAAACCGAAGTGAATTCTTAACATTCAGGACACCTGCGGGTGTCCTTTTTTCATACGTAAAAACATATATTTTATTTTGCGTGCGTGTGAAATTTTTTTCACACACTCTTTCATTATCTCATTATTTCATTATTTCATTATTTCATTCTTATATTGTTGCTGTTTGATTGCAATCTGATTGCTGTTCCCCTGCTGTTTCTCTGCGATTCTCCTGCGATTTCACTGCTATGCAAATACTCTTTTTGTGCTGAAAACCCAAGCATTTAAGCGATTTTCACGTGTTGCGTTTTCATTCATTAATTGTGAGACTGTTACGATCAATTCCGTTCACCGAAACAAATTGTTCACAATTTTTCAGAGCAATCAATTTTTTTTCACATATAACAAAAAAAACTCCCTCCATATATAGTCCCAACTCGCTGTTTTGACACGGTTTTTCCGTGTCATTTTTGCAAATATGCGTATTTGTTAACAAAAAATTTACAATAGATATATGCAAAATATGTACATTTCATGCCACTGTTTACTGTTGACAAAAGTTCACCATATTGTTATAATATACTTTGTATTTATACGTGTAAAATAAATAATAATTATATATAACAGGAGATTCCTTATGTTACAGTACGAAGAACTCAGACTTAAACTCAGAAAAACAGAAGAACCCATACAGGAACTTGCAGAGGCACTCGGTCTCAAGGCAATGACAAAGGAAATTGAAGAACTTGAGCTTAAAGCTGCTCAGGAAGAATTCTGGAACGACATCGAAAACAGCCAGAAAGTTCTGCAGAGAACTGCAATGCTCAAAGGCAAGGTAGAAAAGTACAACAAACTCTGCGAAGACTACGAAGATACAATGACTCTTATCGAACTTGCAGACGACGAGGGCGACGAATCAATGGTTGACGAATGCACGGAAGCTGTTGACAGAATCATTGCAGAACTTGATTCTCAGACTCTTTCAACTCTTCTCACAGGCGAATACGACAACAAGAATGCAATCCTCACATTCCACGCAGGTTCAGGCGGAACAGAGGCACAGGACTGGGCAATGATGCTATTCAGAATGTACCACCGCTGGGGTGAAAGACACGGTTTCAAGACAACTACCGTTGACTATCTTGACGGTGACGAAGCAGGTATAAAATCTGCAACAATCCTCGTAGAGGGTGAAAACGCTTACGGCTATCTCAAGGGTGAAATGGGTGTTCACAGACTTGTACGTATTTCACCTTTCGATTCATCAGGCAGAAGACACACTTCATTCGCTTCTCTTGAAGTTATGCCCGAAATCGACGACACTGTTGAAGTAGACATCAACCCTGCAGACATCAAGATGGACGTTTACCGTGCAAGCGGTGCCGGCGGTCAGAAGGTCAACAAGACATCATCTGCCGTACGTCTTACTCATATCCCCACAGGTATCGTTGTAGCCAGCCAGGTTGAACGAAGCCAGTATCAGAACCGTGACGTTGCTATGCGTATGCTCAAATCAAAGCTTATCGAAATCAAAGAGAGAGAAAATCTTGAAAAGATTGAAGATATCAAGGGTGAACAGAGAGAAATCGCATGGGGCAGCCAGATCCGTTCATACGTATTCATGCCCTACACTCTTGCAAAAGACACAAGAACAGGTTTTGAAAACGGTAACATCAACGCTGTTATGGACGGCGACATCGACGGCTTCATCAACGCATATCTCAAGATGCAGGCAAACGAAAAACTCGCAAACGGTTAAATCATGAAAAAATTATCAGCTTTATTCCTTTCATTAATTCTCATTCTTGCTGTTTTTTCCTCTTGCGGAAACACTGCAGAAGAAATAACGGATGACGGCAGACTTACCGTTGTAACAACTATATTTCCCGTTTACGACTGGACACGGAATATCACAGCAGACAGATGCAATGTGATTTATCTTGACAAAAACGGTACTGATATGCACTCCTTTGAACCTACGGCAAGTGTGATTGCAACCATTGCCGAAGCAGATGTTTTTATCCACATCGGCGGAGTTTCTGACGAATGGGTTGCTCCTGCTGTTGAATCTGCCGGTAACAAAAACCTTGTTACACTCTCTGTCATGAGCGATATTGAACTTCTTGAGGAAGAAACCGTTGACGGAATGCAGACACATGAGCATGAAACAGACACATCCGAAGCGGATGAACATATATGGCTCTCCCTCAGAAAAGCAATATCTGCAGTCAATTCAATCTGCAGCACACTCTGCACGGCAGACAGTGAAAACGCTCAGTTCTACAAAGCGAATGCAGACGCCTACACAAAAAAGCTCTCTGAACTTGACAATAAGTTTGAATCACTCATGTCAACAGCAGAAAGAAACACAATCCTCGTTGCAGACAGATTCCCTTTCAGATATCTCACAGAGGATTACGGTATTGAGTACTTTGCCGCATTTCCCGGCTGTTCGGCTGAATCCGAAGCAAGTTTTGAAACAATAACATTTCTTATAGACAAAACAAAAGAGCTTGCGCTTCCCTGCATTCTTGTTATTGAGAATTCAGACACAAAACTCGCAGACGCAATCAGCGGTGAAACAGGCGCAAAAGTTCTTACACTCAACTCCTGCCAGTCAGTAAAGCAGGAAAATATAAATGACGGGCTGACTTATCTTTCAGCCATGGAAAACAATCTCAGCACATTAACGGAGGCACTCGGTTAAATGACACTTATCACCTGCAGTAACGTAAACCTCGCATACGAGGGAAATACAATAGTCAGAGATCTGAATTTTACCGTAAATTCAGGTGACTATCTGTGCATAGTCGGTGAAAACGGCTCAGGCAAAAGCACTCTTATGAAAGCTTTGCTCGGGCTTAAAAGCATTTCTGCAGGAAAAATCACAAAAGATAACAGTCTTCACAAAAAAATCGGTTATCTGCCTCAGCAGACGGAAATTCAGAGGGATTTCCCCGCAAATGTAAAAGAAGTTGTTCTCTCAGGCTGTCTTGCCAAGGGAAGATTCACTCCTTTCTACACAAAACAGGATAAACTAAATGCAGAAAAAAACATGAAAAAGCTCGGCATTGAAGATATTGCAAAAAAATGCTACAGAGAGCTTTCGGGCGGTCAGCAGCAGCGTGTTCTTCTTGCAAGAGCATTGTGTGCGGCAGAAAAACTCATTATTCTTGACGAACCTGCAGCAGGACTTGACCCCATGGTCACTTCTGAAATGTACGGCATTATAAAAACACTCAACAAAGAGGACGGCATGACAGTTATCATGGTTTCCCACGATATTGAACATGCGGTAAACGAAGCATCTCATATTCTTCACATCGGCAATACTCCTCTTTTCTTCGGCACAACAGACGATTATCTGATGTCCGATGCTTTCAATCAGTTTTCTGTAAAAGGAGAAGTAAAATGAATATCGCAGACACTCTCTCCTACTATTTTCAGTTCGATTTCGTAAAATATGCACTTGTGGCAGGCGTACTCGTATCGCTTTGTGCGGCACTTCTGGGAACAAGCCTTGTTCTTAAAAGATTTTCCATGATCGGTGACGGACTTTCCCACGTGGCATTCGGTGCCATAGCAATAGCAGCAGTGCTTGATATTGCCCCGGTGTATTTCACATTGCCCGTAACGATTGTAGCGGCAATAATTCTCCTTCGGATGGGACAGAACTCAAAAATCAAAGGCGATGCCGCCATTGCAATGCTCTCTGTGGGTGCACTTGCTCTGGGATATCTGCTTATGAACATATTCTCAACAAATGCAAACATAAGCGGAGATGTGTGCACAACACTCTTCGGCTCTTCATCAATCCTCACACTTTCAAAAAGCGATGTTTACACCTGCATAATACTTGCAGCGGTTGTAATTATTGCATATCTGCTTTTTTACAACAGAATTTTCTCAGTCACATTCGACGAAAATTTTTCCACGGCAACGGGAACACATTCTTCCGTTTACAATCTTGCGCTTGCAGTAATAACGGCAGTTGTTATAGTGATTGCAATGAATCTTGTGGGTGCGCTCCTTATTTCTGCACTCATAATATTCCCCGCACTCTCTGCAATGCGTGTATTCAGAAGTTTCAGAAGTGTAACTGTCTGCTCGGCAATAATAGCCGTCACCTGCTCACTTACGGGAATTCTCATATCAGTTCTTGCAGATACACCCGTGGGAGCCACAATAGTTGCGGCTGACACAATAGTTTTTGCAGTATTTACGGTTGCAGGAAAAATCAGAAAAGCATAAATCTGCATTTTAAGCTTTTTACGGGAAATAATATTTTCGAATAATTCCCGAGGAGAGCTGTCATGCATAAAAATACAAACATTGAACCTTACGGTTTCACATTCCCGTCCCCTTTTTCGGCAGAAGAAACTCAGGGCGGTACAGCAAACAATACCGAAAAGCAGGATAATTCCTGCGACGGAAGTGTTACAATAAACAAAAACGGACATTTCATACATTGTCTTACAATCATCGGTCAGGTCGAAGGGCATTATCTTCTGCCTGCCGGAACAAAAGCCACAAAATACGAACATGTGATTCCTCAGCTCGTTGCAATAGAAGAAAGTAACGATATCGACGGGCTGATTGTCATTCTCAACACCGTCGGAGGCGACATTGAAGCAGGACTTGCACTTGCAGAACTTATTGCAGGCATGAAAAAACCTGTTGTATCACTTGTTCTCGGCGGCGGACACTCAATAGGCGTACCTCTTGCAGTATCTGCAGACAAATCATTTATAGTACCATCGGCAACAATGACCGTGCATCCCGTCAGAATGAACGGACTTGTTCTGGGTGTACCCCAGACACTGAACTATTTTCAGAATATGCAGGAACGAATTGTGCGTTTCGTATGCGAAAATTCAGAAATTTCCCCCGATCGGTTCAGAGAGCTTATGCACGCAACAGGCGGTGAACTCGTAACAGACGTGGGAACAGTCCTCGGCGGTGAAACAGCCGTAAAAGAAGGACTGATTGACGGCATAGGAACTCTCAGCGATGCAACACAATGCCTGTATGAAATCATAAAAAAACAGAAACAAAAACAATAATTTATCGCTGACAATAAATTTGAAAATCACAACGTAGGGGCTGCCATTGGCAGTCCGTATAGAAACACTTGCTGTAACGGACGCCCGATGGGCGCCCCTACGGTGAAACAGACCGACAAATTCTGATTTATTATTCTCAAGGAGAAAGTTATGGCTGAAAAAAAGAAACAGACTCAGAAAAAGCAGCAGAACACGTCAAAGAAAACCGACGTGATACCTAAGAGAAAAAAGCCTACCAAGGCTGAACTGGAACAGCTTCGTATTGAAGAAGAAATCCAGAGAGCCGAGTACATAAAAAAGCGCAATCAGACAGCTGCACTCATCATTTTTGCAGTGTCACTTGTGTTATTCAGTATAGTCCTTATACCTGCAGAGTACGGAACAGTATGGTTCGGCTTAAGAGGTTTTACATTCGGACTTCTGGGTTATGCGGCTTTTATCCTCCCCTGCGTAATGATTTACACTGCAATTATGATGGCTACGGAAAAAATGAAACAGTCAATAACTGCAAAAATCGTTCAGGGTGTGGTTTTCGTCCTGCTTACAAGCGCACTGATGTTTGTAATAACCCATGACGGTGATATTTCTTTCGGCAGAGACATTGCAAACGAATATCTGCTCTACTTTGACCACAACAAAATCGGCTGGGGCATTTTCGGTGCAATAATCGGCGAATCACTTATGATGATAGGCTCCTCAAAAGCTCCTGCAGTGGCAATTCTTGTAATTCTCCTTTTCCTTGCATTCATGTTCCTTACAGGATTTACTCTTATAAGACTTTTCAGAGAAATTCAGAAACCTGCAAAGAAAGCTGCAGACAAAATCAACGAAGCAAGACAGAATATGATATACGACTTCGACAATGTTGATGAAGAAACAGGCGAAGTTCCCCTTAAGAAAAAGAGAAGCCATCTCTTTGTTTATAACGAGGAAGATCTTGTATCAGATGCCGTAAATGTAGAGGAAATCGAAGAAGATATCATCCCCGAATCCGAACCGGTTCCTTTTGAAATAATTCCCGAACCCGAAATTCCTGAAGAAAAACCCGCTGCAGAGGTTCAGAATCAGGAAATCAAAGATATTTTTGCTTTAGCAGCTGAAAAACAGGCTGCCGAGGAAGAAAAAAAGCTTTCAAAATCAGAAATCGATACTGCTCAGGCAAGTGTTGCATCTGAAATAGAACAGACAGAAGAACAGATTCCCGAAGAAGAAAATTACATACTTCCTCCCCTTGACTGTCTTCGTATGCCCGTAAAGAACACAAGAACAGCTTCTCAGGCAGACCTTAAAGCCACTGCGGACAAGCTTATTGAAGCTCTGAACAGCTTCAATGTTTCCGCATCTGTTGTGGATGTTGTTCCCGGTCCCTCTGTTACAAGATACGAACTCGCTCCCGCACCGGGCGTTAAAATCAGCAAGTTCACAGGTCTTGCAGACGACCTTGCTCTTCACCTTGCAGCTCCTGCAGGTGTTCGTATTGAAGCTCCTATCCCCAACAAATCTGCAATCGGTATTGAAGTACCCAACAGAGGCAGAACAACCGTCACAATGCGCGAAATTGTTGACAGTGATATCTACAGAAGCTCCAAGAGCAAACTCAACGTTGCCCTCGGTAAGGATATAGCCGGTAACGTTGTGTGCGCTGACCTTGCAAAGATGCCCCATCTTCTTGTTGCAGGTACAACAGGTTCGGGTAAATCTGTATGCCTCAACTCGATGATTGTAAGCATACTTTACAATGCAAAACCCAGTGAAGTAAAGATTCTTCTTATAGACCCCAAATCAGTTGAATTTGCAGTTTACAACGGTATTCCCCATCTTCTTGTACCCGTTGTTTCAGACCCGAGAAAGGCTGCAGGTGCTCTGGGCTGGGCTGTTACCGAAATGGTAAACAGATACAACACATTCACCACAAACGGTGTTCGTGATATCGGCACTTACAACAAACTCTGTGAGCAGGATACATCTCTCCCCAAAATGCCGCAGATTGTTATTGTTATAGACGAGCTTTCAGACCTTATGTCTGTAGCTCCCGCAGAAGTTGAAGGTTCAATCACAAGACTTGCACAGATGGCACGTGCGGCAGGTATGCACCTTGTTGTTGCAACACAGCGTCCGTCAGTTGACGTCATCACAGGTCTTATCAAGGCAAATATCCCCTCAAGAATTGCTCTTTCCGTTTCATCACAGGTTGACTCAAGAACAATCCTTGACGCATCAGGTGCGGAAAAGCTCCTTGGTCTCGGTGATATGCTCTTCAATCCCATCGGCAAATCAAAGCCTCAGCGTGTGCAGGGCTGTTATCTGTCCGATGAAGAAATAGAAAAAGTTGTTGAATTTGTAAAAACTCAGGAAACAACTTCCTACAGCGACGATATTCAGCAGGAAATTGACAAGCAGGCTCTTGCTGCAGCTCCCAAGAAGAATAAAGATTCCGAGGGCGGCGGTCAGGTTTCCGATGCTGACAACGAAATTATTATGAAAGCCGCAGAGCTTGTTATTGACAATCCCGACAAGGCTTCAATTTCATCACTGCAGAGACATCTTAGTCTCGGTTTTGCAAAAGCAGGCAGAATTATGGATGCACTTGAAGACAGAGGTGTTGTCGGTCCTCACGCAGGCAGTAAGCCCAGAAAGGTGCTTATGACAAAAGCTCAGTGGTACGAAATGAACGCAATGGCAACAAGTTCGCCCGATGCAACAGACGGAGTAACAGACGATGAATGACTTTTTACCTGTAAATCGTGAAGATATGGAAAAACGAGGCTGGGATGTACCCGACTTCGTTTATGTAAACGGTGACGCATATGTTGATCACCCCAGTTTCGGTGCAGCCATAATCACGAGAGTACTTGAAAATGCAGGTTATAAAGTAGCATTTCTTTCTCAGCCCGACTGGAGAAGTGACAGGGATTTCACCCGTTTCGGCAGACCGAAATACGGTTTCCTTGTATCATCGGGCAACATAGATTCAATGGTTGCGCATTACACCGTTGCAAAAAAGCCCCGAAGCAGTGACGCCTACTCACCCGGCGGCGTTATGGGCAAACGTCCTGACAGAGCAGTTGACGTTTACTGCAAAAAAATCAGAAGCATTTACGGCGATGTTCCCATAGTAATAGGCGGTCTTGAAGCATCTCTTCGCAGATTTGCCCATTATGACTATTGGGATGATGCAATCCGTCCGTCTATTCTCATTTCATCAGATGCCGACCTTCTCATTTTCGGCATGGGTGAAAAACAGATTGTAGAAATCGCAGACAGACTGCGTGACGGTTTCGATGTCAAAGATATAAGAGATATCAAAGGCACATGCTACAAAGTTGATGTGCGCGAAACACCCTATACAGGCACAGAATGTCCCTCTTATGAAAATGTCTGTCAGAGCAAGAAGGAATATGCCGTTTCATGCCGTATACAGCAGGATGAACAGGATTTCTTCAGAGGCAGAGCAATAAAGCAGAAGCACGGCAAAGTCATGCTCGTGCAGAATGAGCCGATGCTGCCCCTTACCACAGAAGAGCTTGATAAAGTTTATGAACTGCCCTACATGAGAAAATGGCATCCCTCATACGACAAACTCGGCGGTGTTCCGGGCATAGAAGAAGTTGAGTTTTCCATAACTCACGTAAGAGGCTGTTTCGGCGCATGTAATTTCTGCTCACTTGCTTTCCATCAGGGCAGATACATCACATCAAGAAGCAAAGAGTCAATTATAAAAGAAGCAAAACTTCTCACAACGCTCCCCGGTTTCAAGGGATATATTCACGATATAGGCGGCCCCTCGGCAAACTTCCGTCACCCCTCATGCCAAGGTCAGGAAGACAGAGGACTTTGCAAAGGCAAAAAATGTCTTGCACCCACACCCTGTAAAAACCTTGTGGCAGACCAGAGTGAATACCTTGATATTCTCCGCAGCGTAAGAGAACTTCCGGGTATAAAGAAAGTCTTCATCCGTTCGGGCATAAGATTTGACTATATGCTCTGCGACAAGAGTGAAGAATTCTTCAAAGAACTTGTAAAACATCATGTCAGCGGTCAGCTTAAAGTAGCACCGGAGCACTGCAGTGCGATGGTACTCGACAAAATGGGCAAACCGCACATTGAAACATATATAAAATTTGCAAAAAGATATTTTGAACTGAGCAAATCAATCGGCAAAGAGCAGTACATCGTACCCTATCTTATGTCTTCCCATCCGGGCAGCACACTCAATGATGCAATCGAACTTGCTCTTTTCATAAAGAAACAGAAACTTCATCCCGAACAGGTGCAGGACTTCTACCCCACTCCGGGCACGATTTCAACAGCAATGTTCTACACAGAGCTTGATCCCTACACCCTCGAAAAAGTTTATGTTGCAAAAAATCCCCGTGACAAAGCAATGCAGAGAGCACTCATGCGTTACTTTGACCCGAAAAACAAACAGATTGTTGAAGAAGCACTTGTCAAGGCAAGAAGAACAGACCTTATCGGAAATTCTCCGGAATGTCTTATAAAAGGTTCTGCACGAAATGCTCCCGTCAACAACAGAAAAGCGCCCGTCAGTTCACAAAAAAGCTCAAGAGGAGTGAAAACTTCTTATGGCAAAAAGAAAAAGTATTGATAAAAAGAGTATTCCTTTCATAATTATTGCAATTATTGTTGCACTGTGTTCCGTAATTATGAACAGTTCAGACACAAACGAACCCGATGTCGCAGAAACGACTTCCCGTTTTACGGCAGTTTCCGATGATGCTGTTCTTGATGCATATTTCATAGACGTAGGTCAGGGAGATTGCACACTTTTCATATCGGGAAGTGAATCGATGCTCATCGACTGCGGAGAAAAAGAATATTCTCAGCATGTTATAAATTCTGTCCGCAGTTACGGAATAACACAGCTTGACTATGTGGTTGTAACCCACGCACATTCAGACCATATGGGCGGCATGGCAGATATTCTTGATGCAATCCCCACAGAAAGCATCATAATTTCCGAGCCGTGCGAAAACAGTGCTTCAACTTCCGTTTACGGTAATTTTCTCGATGCGGCAGACAGAAGCAATGCAGATATTATTCTTGCAAAGCCTGATTATACATTTTCTCTCGGTGAAGCCGAATGCAGGATACTTGCCCCATTCAATGTTTCTTCAACAGAAGAAAATGATAATTCAGTAATAATGCATATCACCGCAGGAACTACTTCTTTCCTTATGACAGGTGATACGGAAAAGAAAACGGAAAAAGAACTTATAAAGCAGTATCCCGACCTTTCCGCAACAATTCTCAAGGTTGCCCACCACGGCAGTACATCCTCATCGGGTAAGGATTTTATAAAACACATAAGCCCCGAAACTGCAATTATCTCCGTGGGAGAAAACAGTTACGGTCATCCGAAAGAAGAAGTGCTGAAAACGCTTGACAACTACAGCGTTTCTTACCTGAGAACGGATAAAAACGGAACAATTCACATAAACTGTTCCGAAGACGGATACTCCATTACAAGTGACAGGTGAAAAAATGTTTTTTACACTCGACAGAACAGTAGAAAATACATTTGCCGTACTTCTTGACGATGAGGGGAACAAATACGATGTTCCGCTGACATCTCTTGATCCGGATTGCAAAGCAGGAGATGTGTATACATCGGAAAACGGCAATTATATATATAATGAAAAAGAAACTGCGCTTCGCCGCAACAAAAACTCACAGAAACTTAAAAATCTTTTGAACAAGGCTATCAACCGATAACAGGAGGTATTATTTATATGAAATGTCAGATCTGTAACCACGAAATCCCCGAAGGTAAAAAATTCTGCTCAGGCTGCGGCCGTGTAGTCAAAGCCACAGATACAAAACCTCAGGCAAACATCAGCCGTGAAGCTGTAACTTCCGATACAATAATATATAAACCTGCTTCAACGGGCAAACCTGCAAATCAGCAGACAACAATGCACATTCCCGATATTTTCAACAGCGATCCCAATGCACCCGAGTACACTTCTCCCCATGCATACGACCGTGCAACTGCTGACATACTTCAGTATGACAGAATGTTTGTCAACACTGATTCTTCAGATTCATACAAAGAAAAAAGCAGACCTGTTGCTGATACATATAATCATCAGGATGAATATGAACAGGATGAACAGGAATATACAGTAGAACAGGAATTTGACGAGCAGGACTACAACGGTCAGGATCAGGCAAATTACGATATCAAACCCCGTCTTAATATAAATCCCAAAATGATTTTTGTAATTATTGCAGTTATAGCAGGTATTGCAATAATCGTAACAGGTGTTTTCAAAATCGGTCAGCAGATAGGTCTCTGGGGCGCTAACGGACAGAATTCCACAGTTGTCCTTGAGGAACAGACACTGGGTGAAATGGCATCCGTAGCAGATGAACCTGCTTCTGATGAAAAAGAAACAAAAAAAGAAAATGTTATCGGACTTTATACCGTATCTACAGAGCGTAACAACATCTTCATGTACAAAACTGCAGATACAGATAAAATCATTGCAACTATCCCCACTTACAAAGTAATTGAAATTACAGAAATAAAAGACGGTATGGGAAAAACAATATTCGGCACATACACAGGCTGGGTACTTATGTCCGAACTTGAATACACTCCCGACGCAAAGGTTGACGAAACAGAAACTGAGACTGAAACCGAGACAGAAACTGAAACTGAAACAGAAACTCAGGCAGAAACAACAACTCAGGCAGAAACAACAACCCGGGCAGAAACAACAACTCAGGCAGAAACAACAACCCAGGTCAGCAGCGAAAATAATGTATCGCTCCCTGCAACATACACAGTAACTCTCAGCAATGACGGAACTTATGTAAATGTAAGATCCGAAAGCTCTGTGGACAGCGATATTGTTGCAACTCTCAACGACGGCACTTCTGTTACTGTTGATAAAATCGAAGACGGTTGGGGCCACGTAAAAGCATCAGACGGCACAACAGGCTGGGTATACATGATTTATCTCAGATAAAGCAGTTTTACACATTTCATTGTTCATTATCAATAAAACTGTAACGGAAAAAAATTCAAATTTTCTCCCTTTTTCTATTGCAATAAGCAAAAACTTATGATATAATTTACAGGCTAAAACTCACGCAGTCCATTTGCATATTCCTGCATCA